>NZ_JAUBVJ010000161.1:0-7776 GCF_036702785.1 Microcoleus sp. AR_TQ3_B6
CCTGGTAGGGATTTAGGGAGTAACGGGCCTAGACGCTGCCGCGTAAAGCAGTTGCTTTTTTATAGCAGACAAGCATCTCTAGCTTTTATTAGAAATGCTTGTCTGTTTCCCAGTTTAGGTCTTTGTACAGACCAATGAGTTTCTATCTCTAATGTTAGCACAAAGCAGCATCAGCTCTTTTCATGAAACTTATAACGTTGGGGATTCATCTTAAGCTGTGGATTAATCGATCGGCATCAATGGTGGGTAAACCAAAGTCAAAGCCAACCGCTAATTATTCAATCTGAAAATGGATTTTCGCCGATTCCCAACTGCGTTTTGGACTTTTCCACCTGTTCCCAGAGTGTTTCGATCTGAGTAAATGCCTGTTCCACAGAGATTTTACCGTTAGATGTCAAGGACGTGATGTAACCCACCCGCTGAGAAAACTCTTGTAAATTCGCATTAAATATCAAATTCTCTGGCTTTACTTCACCGTAATAGCGATTTTGAGGATATAAAAAATTAGAATTTGCTACCATTGCTTTAACCTCGCATGAAAACTTTTTTCCGGAACTTATCAATATTATAAACCGCGATTTCCTTCTCAAGTTGTGCTCTAACTAGCAAAAATCCTATGAATTTTTGGGACTTTTTTTGTGATGGCAATTACACTGAGAGATGAGGAGACAAAAACATCAGTAATTTCACTTATAAAACTTCTGCATCCTGGCTCAAGAATAAGGTTTCTGGGCTAAGGCTCATAACTTCGGATTTGGCGTCAAAACCTGGTTGTTCGTCCAGGCTGACTTATTGAAATAAATGACAAAACCCCCCAAAATTGATAATATTATTGCAGGCATAAATAGTTAGAATTTGAGTAGAAAACTGCGTAAGGTCTCCCAATGTGCGTCAAGCGAAGCTAACCCGAAGGGAATCGCCCCGTCCCAAACTCCTGAACCGGCAAGTGTTAATCAGACTTGCCATCGCAGTAATTGCTGCTGCGATCGCCTTCAACATTCCTCACTCCTTAATTCCCATGTTTAAAGAATTCGTATCTGAAGCAACGCCACCCCCAGAAATCCAGAACGTACTCGCCGGCAAGCGCAAAATTGTGATAGTGGGCGACAGCATCACCGAGGCAGGAAAATACCCCGGAGGTTACGTTTGGCTGATGGAACGCTATCTGAGTGCTCTTTATCCCGATCGCAAAATCAAAATCGTCAACGCCGGAATCTCCGGTAACAAGGCGACTGATATGCAAGCGCGCTTTCACAAAGACGCGATCGACCAAAAGCCAGATTTAGTGATGATTAATGTCGGAGTCAATGAGTGTTAAGTTTGAATAGTAACACTTGTTTGTTGTCCAGCAGGGAGCGCGGTAATTATAAGCTTTTAGCTACTGCGAAGTAGTAGAACACTGACAATCAAAATCAGCCACAGTTTTTGATAATTGTAAGTGATTTAGTCCTTAAGTCTCTGCTAGATGACCTTTAGCTCTTAATAAGAGCATGGCAGTGGTTGAAAACTTAACTTTTATTTGCGGTCTGCTTTCCACCCTATCCACTTTATGTCAAGTCTCTTCTCATTTGCGAGAGCGCCTGATTCAAGCCCTCACGGTGAATCCAGCCGACGTAGCCGCCATAAATCATTCTGCCATCCGGTGCCTCTAAAAAAATGTGGTCAACGCCAAGGGGGTTTTTCCAAGCTCTAACCGCTGTCCCATCCCTAAGTCTGATAATCGGATGGGAACTGTTAAAATCCCTGTGGTGTGCTGGTGTCATTCCTGGGACAGCTTCTAAAATGGCGCGAGCCTGCCTGGTAATATCTGAAATGTTTGCACCGCTGGCTGCTGAACAACCGCATCCATCTGTCACAGTTTGCTTGAGCCTTTGTTTGATGTCGCCATCAAACAGGGATAATTGCTCAATCTCATCTAAAAGTTTCCCATGTGGCTCAGATAAGCGCCTTTGGCAATAAATCGCTGTCAGTAAGTCCTCTAACCCTACTTTTGTCAGAGCATCTGCAATCAATCCCGTCAAACCTAGTACGGCAATGCCTCCTAGCATTCCTGCCGGCCCGCCCAGAAATGCTAAAGCTGCTGTAATTGCAGCGGATCCTGTTAAACCTGTCGCAGCCATCGTCACCACCAGGATGATACCCGGTAAGCCCAAACCAGCTATTTTCTTGACGAGTTCATCCATTTTACTAACCTTCGCTGTTTATCTTCTTCCCTTGCCAACCCGCTTGCCAGTACAGGTATCCAGCAAGCGCAACAAACTGTTTATTATAGAATTCTTTATCCTAGATTCTAGATTTTTTAGAAGGACTTGCAAGCTCTCCAGAGACTCAATTTCTGACCAGTCCACGGGCATCGCTCTGAACAGTTTTAGCACCGCCTGCACCCCTATACAAATCCGCAGCAACTTTAGGAATTCACAACTCCGGGAGACTCATTGGGTTGTGACAGTTGGTTCGGGGGTAACGGCACAGCCGGCAATTCCTCCTGTACGTGGGGATATGAGCGATCGCAATCTTAAGGGAGTTGCACACAAAACTTCACGTTTTGTCATATTTGGTCCGTATCCCGGCTTTACCAGAAAAATTGGGTTTAAAGCCCCGTCCTTATAGGACGGCTTTAGTTTCTATAAAGTGTAAATAATGATTAAACATACGCATTTTGTAAACATAGTGTTTCGTAATACGGTAAGATATTTGAATGATAACATTAGAGTTTAAGTTGAAAGGCAAAGCGCAGCAATACCGAGTCATTGACGAGATGATTAGGACGGCTCAATTTGTCCGAAATAAAACTCTTAGGTATTGGACAGAGAATCAAGGGGTTAAGTTAGTTGACCTGTACAAACAATGCGCCATTATGGCAAAAGAGTTTGAATGGGCAGGTAAGCTTAATTCGATGGCACGTCAGGCTTCTGCCGAACGTGCCATTTTTGCTATCCAACGTTTTTTGGCTAATTGCAAAGCGAAGAAACCAGGAAAAAAGGGATACCCGCAGTTCAAGAAACACACTCGTTCGGTCGAATACAAAACGTCAGGATGGCTACTTTCTACCGACAAAAAATGTCTGACATTTAAAGACGGTTTTGCTGCTGGGAAGTTTAAGTTGATCGGTAATCGGGATTTGCATTTCTATGCGCCTGACGAGATCAAACGAATTAGAGTTGTGCGTCGTGCCGACGGCTACTATGCCCAATTCTGTATTAACGTGGAGCGAAAAGAGGAGCCTATTCTCACAGGTATTGCTATTGGGATAGATGTGGGATTGAACCACTTTTATACTGATAGCGATGGTGAGACGGTTGCCAACCCTCGCTATCTTCGTAAAAGTGAAAAAGCTTTGAAAAGATTGCAGAAGCGGATTTCTCGAAAGAAGAAAGGTTCTAGCAATCGAAGAAAAGCGATCAACAAGTTAGGAAGAAAGCATCTGAAAGTAAGCAGGCAGCGCAAAGACTTCGCCATTAAGACGGCGTTGTGCGTGGTAAAATCTAGGGATTTTGTAGTCTACGAAGATCTTCAGGTGCGGAATATGGTTAAAAACCATAAGCTTGCCAAATCAATTAGTGATGCAGCGTGGTCACAATTTGCACAATGGTTAGAATACTTTGGAAAAGTGTACAACAGAACAGTAATTGCTGTTGCACCTCAGTACACTTCTCAAGACTGCTCAACCTGTGGGAATACTGTCAAGAAAACGCTATCAACTAGAACCCATATTTGTGATTGTGGTGCGGTATTGGATCGCGATCACAACGCAGCGAAAAACATTTTAGCGAAAGGGTTGAAGCAAGCCGGAATCAATTTAAATACGGTAGGGCATACCGAAATTAACGCTTGGGGACAGACCGATCTCTACTCATTGGTGGCGACATCAACGAGCAAATCTACTGATTGAACCAAGAATCCTCGCGCCTTCAGGTCGGGGAGTGTCAACCAATTATATACCCCGCGTCAGTACCCTCATCCAAACATTCACTTTTTGTTTGAGGAGGTGTATTCATACTCAGCACACGTATCCGTGGAATTCTAATACCAGGCTTTTTCTCTTCTTCTTTTTGTTTCCTGCGCTGCTCTTCTCTATAGAATCTTACATATTCGTTCCCGGAAGTCTCTTTCCCCTCAATTGAAAACTTTATTTCTTTTATGTCATATCCAATTGCTTCTAAAGCCTCAAGGGAAGCAAGAAAAACCGCGTCTGATTCATTTCCATTTATAAGTTTTAGTAAATCTGGGATCGCTTCCTGAGCATCTTGCCCCATTCGTCCCAAAGCATAAGCGCTGTAAGCCCGAATCCCCCTTTCTTGAGCTCCTAATTTCTTAATAAGAGCCGGAATAGCATCTCGTGCTTCTAAAGCAATTTTTCCAATAGTGACAACAGCATACCAGCTAATTTCTGCATCCGCATCTCCAACTGCCTCTATGAGTTCGGGTACTGCTGCGTTGTTCTCTGCCCCAATTATCGATACAATACTAGCAGCACGTCTCCTAACTTCAAGAGACTCTTTCTTGTCATTCATTACTTTTGCAAGAAGTGCTGCTGCTGAGCCTATTTGGCTTAAAGTAGAAGAGGCAGCACCAAAAATTATATCATCTTTTTCTTTTAAGTAATTGATTAGCTCGGGAATTGCATTGTTTGCCTTATCTTTATATTTAGCTAACCCATTTATAGAAAAAACACGGATAGCCCTATCGAATTCAGGTGATGAATTAACTCGTAATTGGTTAATATTTTTTTGTTCCCGCTTTCCATCTAAATAAATTTGTCCGATAGGAGAATCTAGAAGTTCCAAAAACTCTTTTATTGACTGAGGTCGATCTTCAGGGTTCAATTCTAACCCTAACATAATTGCTATGTCTGTATTGTCAGTAATTTGCGGATTGATTTTTTGTGGCTCTTTTAGAGGGCAACCATAAGATGCTCTGGAGGGAGCGCCTTCTGGTTCTTTACCTGTTGTAAGCTTGTACAGGGTTGCAGCTAAAGAGTATACATCTGTAGCTGGAGTCCGAGGTTGGTGAGGATTATGTAATTCTAACGCGGAATAAAAAGGGGTGTTTTGGACTGTATATATTTGCGTTAATCTTGCGCTCCACTGCCGAGAAACTCCAAAATCTATCAAAACAACTTCTTCTTTATTATGCCTCACCATCATGTTGCTTGGAGTTACATCAAGATGTAATAATTCTTGTTGATGAATAGCTGTTAGTGCGTCTCCTACTTGATGAATATATACTATTGCTTCAGATTCCGTTAGTTGTTTACCATTTAAACTTTCTCCTTCAATATACTCCATAACTATCCCTATAATATTGTTGGCTTCTTCTACTATTTCGTAAACCTTAACAATATTAGGATGCTCAAACGATTTTAGCTTGAGTGCTTCATTAAATAAATCATTCTTGTTTTTTAAGTAATCGGGCGGAGTTATATCGAGGTTGTTTAAAATTTTGATTGCACACTTCTCACCCCGTTTGTTTTGGGCAAGATAAGTGATTCCAAATCCACCTTTCCCAAGCTCTTTCTCAATTGTATATTTATCTTGTAAAACCTGTCCGGGAGTTAACATTTTATCATTTGTTAGTAGGGATCGAGGTGAGGGCGTAATCTTTATACTGGATACTGGGAAGCGTCCCTGCCACCCCGTAACTCATTACATCCTGCCCATCAGGAACTATAGAGTTCAGTCTTTTGTACGACCATCGGAGATTATAAATTGTCATCGCGTCTATTGTTTCCAAGCGATCGCCTAGTACACAACCTCAATCATCAGCCCGATTTGATAGCGCGATCGCTCACTTTCAACAATCAACAGTATCTCACTTTTGCTACATTACTGCATTAAACTGCAATAACTTGTAACACCTCAGCAGTAGATAGCCAGATAGGATGCAGCGATCGCACATTGTCATAACTTTAATTTCATTCTTTTGGCAAATTTGGATCTTCGCGACAAGTCGAGAGTGGTAATGCTTCACCGCCTTGAATCGTGATAATCCTCATCCGATTGGAATCTGTTGCTACATCTAAACAAGCACAACCATATCCATAATAACCATTGGTTCTGACATATTCCTTTTCGTCACTGGGAATATTATCCATTCCTTCGGCTTGATATCCCCCTTGCCTGGAAATAACCCAAGTGCCATTTGTGTCTCTTAAATACCAATTTGCAGGTGTGGGATTGTGCAACCATCCGCACCTAGTTTCTGTAGCCTTAACAGGCAAAGCTATGACAGGAATAAAGGAGATGATAGCCAGCATAAGCAAGCTTCTTTTCATAACTCTAATCATTTCATTACCTCTTGGGTAAAGTATCACTACAACCAGCTTCTTTAAATTGTTGAAGCAACCGATTTCTATCCGCTGGGGGAAGGTAACTCATTAATTTAGCTGGTTCGACTAACGGTTTAGGTCAAGGGTATTCGTAGATACCAGGTTGATTATTTCTAGTGTTAACAAAAGCGACTCCTAAATAGTTGCCTTGTTGAAGGAGACTCGCGAAATTAGTGGTTTTGATGGATTTTCCAGAGATAGTTCCTTGAGCAAAACTTATCCCCCTGTCATTTTCTGTGGGAATAAAAGTTTCTATAATACAAACTTTACCTTTAAGAGTAGAAGGGTAAATATTTTGAGTTTCTTCTAGTGCCGTCCATTGACCGAGAAAAGGTGCTACATCAGGATTAACTGGTAACCAAGCTCTAACAAACGCTTTCAATTTCTGAGTCTCCGTTTCATTACGGGGGTCTCGAATATAAAAATCACGATTCCCCGGCGACGGCGAAGCCACAAAATTGCGAAACCGATTCATTAATTGCTGCAATTCATTCTCAGTTGGGTATCGTTTAGATTGTTGTGCAATAATTGGTAAACAGGAAGCCAAAATTATTAAATTGACCGTCAAGGCTACTAGGCGGAATTTTCTCATAAGTAATACTCTCAAGTTCTGTTAACCCTTAATTTACCCGCAAATCAGCACATCTCCTCATTGCTCGTAAAACCTATGTATAAACCTCCACTCCCACAACCCCAACTCGATCGCACACCAATCACCTCCGATCGCACTGTGCTAAGTAAAACATACGCGCTCGCCAAAAAAGCAGAGCGTCACAATTTGGCAAAACTAATGACCTGTGCGATTGTATTACTGCCTGCAAACCTAGCTTTTTCTGCTCCTACTTACTTGGGTAGAGAACCTAGTGCTGAGGCTGACAGCGCTAAATTTACTCAAAAGGTTAACATCATCCTGGCTCAAGATAGCACCCAGGTGCCGCTGAGCATTCGGTATGGTGGGACAGAAGCTAGGGGAGGCTTTGTCCTCATGCAACTTACTGCACCCAATCGAGATACCACTCAACCGGCTTACGGTGGCAAGCTTCGTCTCTACGATGTTCATCTTGCCAAAATGTTTGAAACTTCCCATTTTTTGTGCCAGCAGTTTAGAGGCGTTTCCGGTTATGAATGGGTTTATTCAGCAGGTAATGGAAGTATTCGCATGGGAAACTTTAGAATTCCCTGTAGTTTAGCTAGCGAAATGTCTTCAACCTACGGCTTAGGTAAGCCAGAACGCACAAGCATTGCCAAAGATACCGAGGGCGGCCCTCCTGAATCAGATGTCTATTCTATTCCGATTTTAGACATCACCGGTTCTAAGGTTCAGCGGTGGATGAATTTTGTGCAAAATTTTAAACCAACTAGCAGGGATAGGTAAGCTGTTACACATTTAAACTGTGATACAAGCATTACCCTTGTTTTTGATTTTTCGCCCCCATTTAATTATTAAT
>NZ_JAUBVJ010000162.1:0-7459 GCF_036702785.1 Microcoleus sp. AR_TQ3_B6
AACAAATCAGAAAAAAAATGGGGATTGCATAATAAGATAGATTGTTTTCCTCTGTCCTTTACAAAAAAGCACTACCAGCGAATATTCAACTTTCGGCGGAACTTGCAGGTAAATTTCCCGGTGCACAATCCCGTCTGATTCCATTTCCCGCAGTTGCTGCGTCAGCATCTTCTGAGTAATGCCGTTTACAGCTCGTTGCAGCTCGTTAAAACGCTTCACTCCTTGAAACAACTCCCGCAGAATCAAGACTTTCCAGCGCCCGCCAATCACCTCTAGAGTTCGTTCTACAGGGCAATTTGCTCGATCGACTTTTACTTCTTGGACTTGCATAGTATCTTTTTGGTAAGTACCGTACTTTTAAGTGCGTACTACCCATAATAACTTGACTAGGTTTAAAATAAAAACATCAAAGAAACACCCGATAAATTTCACTGAGGATTCAGCAAATGATTACCGTCAGAAAAAGTGAAGCAAGAGGACACGCTAATCACGGTTGGCTGGACAGTTACCACACATTTTCTTTTGCCAGCTATTACGATCCAAATTATATGAATTTTCGATCGTTGCGGGTAATTAATGAGGATGTCGTTAGCCCCGGCAAAGGTTTCGGCACTCACGGGCACAGCGACATGGAAATCATTACTTATGTACTGGAAGGGGCATTAGAACACAAGGACAGTTTGGGTACTGGTGCAGTGATTAAACCCGGTGAAGTGCAGCGGATGACGGCAGGTACTGGCATCCAGCACAGCGAATTCAATCACTCGCAAACAGACCCGGTTCATTTGCTGCAAATCTGGCTTTTACCCGATACAAAAGGCTTATCACCCAGTTACGAGCAGCGGGATTTTCCCCTAGCAGAAAGGCGCGGAAAACTGCGCTTGGTGGCGGCGCGAGATGCGAGAGATGGTGCGGTGAAAGTGCATCAAGATGTGGATTTGTATGCGGCTGTTTTGGATAAAGACTCGCGGGTTTCTCATGCTTTGCAGCCGAATCGCCATGCTTGGGTGCAAGTTGCTCGCGGCTCGGTTTTGCTCAACGGTTTGACTTTAGAAAATGGCGACGCTGCGGCGGTTAGCGATGAGTCTGAGGTAGTGATTGAAGCGGCGGAAGATGCGGAATTTTTGCTGTTTGATTTAGCATAAATTTCCTCACCCTACTTAGTCGGTAAGGTGCGCATTGCGCACCCTACTTAGTTATGGGTAGTGATGGGTAAGGTGCGCATTGCGCACCCTACTTAGTATGGGTTACTTCTTAGGAAATAAGTAAATAGGAGGAAGAAAGTAACTTTTATTTTTGCTACTTTTACTAAGGGTAAGTCTTTAGGATAATTTTTTATGCAACAAAACCCGATCGCCAGAAAGCATCTTGTTTGGAGCCTGCTCACTGGTTTAGCAGTCGGCGCGATCGCAGGCGCACCCCTCGGCTGGATAGCTAATGGGAAATATTCCGAGCAGCGTATGGCTGAAAGTATCGTTTGCCGAGAAAAAAATAGAGATCAGCCAGTTGCTATTGTTGAGTCTAGGTGCGGTTCCCGATTCTAAATTTTTCTGCTAGCCAGAGGGCTGTGTCAAATATTTTTAGGCTTGTGCGAATGTCGAAAGTTCGATCGCGCAGGCGTTTTGGCGTTGTCAACCGTGAATCTGCCACAAACCGGAAAAGTTATCCGTCTCTTGATATGTGGGTATGTTAAATTTACACAATAATGAATTACAGCAGAACAATTCCGGCTATTTTGAGTGCTACGATCGCCCTGAGTTCGATCGCCCTCATCCCACTGACATCACCTCAAATTGCCCTCGCATTAACCGCCGACAAAGTTAAAACCGTCGCTAAAGAAATTACTGTTCGCATCCAGGGGCCAAAAGGCGGTTCGGGAGTAATTTTAGAGAAACAAGGAAGCACATACTATATTCTCACAAACTGGCACGTGGTCGATAAAGCCGGCGATTACCAGGTCGTAACTCCGGACGGTCAAGCTCACTCTGTATACTACAGCCTCGTGCGGCGAGTGCCAGGGATGGATTTAGCCGTCGTGCCCTTCAGCAGCACTCAAAGCTACCCCCTGGCTCAATTAGCCAATTCCCCAGCAACTAAGGGAAACAAAGCTTATGTGGCCGGCTGGCCGATATCCGGCGGTTCTTTGAGACAGCCGATTTTCATCGCTACGGAAGGTCAGCTTACCGGCCGCCAAACTCCCTGGAACGGTTATACTTTGGTATACAATAACTTAGTGAGAGCGGGAATGAGCGGCGGCCCAGTGCTCGATGACGCGGGGCGAGTTGTCGCAATTAACGGCATTGTCAGGTTAGAGGATAAGTCTGATAAAATCGTGGCGGCGGGGATAGAAATTAATACTTTCATGAAATGGCGATCGACTATTTCGCTGCCAGTAGTTCCCCAATCTCCTACTGCCGTAAACCCTAAAACTCCGGCGAATAATGCGCCCCGCACGCCCGCAAGTGCGAGATCCTTTGCTGCTACAAATACCCTCAAAGGGCCTTCGGAAGTTGTCAGTTCCCTTGCCCTAGCTTCAACTTATTTTGCCACAGGAAATAGCAACGGCACAATCTCAGTTTGGAATTTTCCCAGCGGGCAATTAAAAACTACCCTGCAAGGACACGCGGAAGCCGTAAACGCACTGGCCGCGAGTGCTGATGGCAAGGTGTTAGCTAGCGGCAGCGACGACAAAACTGTGAAAATTTGGAATTTAGAAACTGGCGCGGTTGTACGCACTTTGAGCGGGCATTCCAATGCTGTTTCGAGCGTTGCCGTTAGTCCCGACGGTCAATTTGTAGCCAGCGGCAGTTGGGACAAAACGATTAAGATTTGGAACCCGAAAACAGGAGAGTTGCTGCGGACTTTGACGGGGCATTCTGGGTTGGTTAATGCTGTTGCAATTAGTCCCGACAACAAAACTTTAGCTAGCGGTAGCAAAGATGGTTCAATTAGGTTGTGGAATTTAGCTAGCGGTCAAGCAATTCGCACGATTGGCGGCAAAAACTTGGCTGTTTTGTCGCTAGCTTTTACTCCCGACGGCAAAAGTTTAGCGGCGGGAAGCAGCAATGGCACTGTCGGGTTGTGGAATGCCGGAAACGGCCAGTTAATTCGCCGTTTAAGCGGGCATACTGATGGAGTTTGGTCGGTGGCTTTCAGTCGGGATGGTACTACGCTGGTTACTGGGAGTTGGGATAAGAGTGTGAGACTTTGGAATGTGCGATCGGGCGAATTGAGAGGTATTTTGAGCGGTCATTCTGGCTATGTTAGTGCTGTGGCGATTAGTGCAGATGGTAAGACTATTGTTAGTGCGGGTTGGTTGGGGGAAATTAAGATTTGGAAAAGGAGTTGAGATTTTTTTATTTAACCGCAGAGGGCGCAGAGGGCGCAGAGGAGGAGTAGAGAGAACGGGGTTTGCATTTGATTGAGTGGTGTTATACGATCGAGATATTTGGGATAAAAAAATGAGTGGACTAAAGACTAAATTGCCCACTGATATCTGGGTAGCAGCAACCTGGGAAGAGTTCCTCGCAATGGCAGATGACCCAGCTTACAATAAAGCAAAATGCTACTACCGCAACGGACAAATGAGGATTGAAACTAGGTCAGTAGGGCCAGATCATTCACGAGATAATGCGATCGCACTTCTGGCAATTAACCTATTTTGCACTATCAAGGGTATTTCTCTTAACGGATTGGATAACTGTAGCTACCGGAAAACTGGAGTACGAGAGTGTCAGCCAGACCTATCTTATTACATTGGAGAAAGAACGCAATTAGCACCGAGGGGAAGTTCGATCGCAAGTCTTGACGTTACCCCACCGCCAGATTTGGTCATAGAAGTTGCTGACTCAACTTTGGCTGATGATATCGGTGAAAAACGGTTGCTTTATGAAGAGTTAAAAGTCGCTGAATATTGGGTACTAGACGTGCAGAAATCTCAAATTATTGCCTTTGCTATTATTGCTGATAATGGCAGTCGGCGGCTCGTTCAATCGGAAGTTTTGCCGGGATTAACTATTGCTTTGTTGGAAGAGGCTTTGCGGCGGAGTCGCACTGAAGATCGAGCACAGGTAGGGGCTTGGTTGTTGGCTCAATTTCAGCAGCAGTAATCTAAATAGAAAGCGATCGCCCTCTCTGCAAAAAAGCGCGATTGTCCAACCTACTTTATCTTAACTCCCCGAGCTAAACTACTAAATCTTCGATCGTGAACTTTAATAAGTCGCACAGGGCTTTCATCTGTGCTGGGTAAAGCTTGGGGACGTGTCTGTCGGTTTCCCAGTTGATGACTGTGGATTCCACCACATTACACGCTCTTGCCACTTGTATTCGAGTCAAACCTAGACTTTCACGTCTTTCTCTTAGCTTTTGCCCCAGCGTCATTATCTGTCCCGTACTTAGTTCAGTTGATTATATTTATTCAGTTGACTATATGTAGTTCATGTCTTACTCTAGAGACAGATACAAAGTCTAACAAAGGTCAAAAGCCAGTCCGCGCCCTAGACAAGCATTGAACTGGCTTTGGCTCCAAAACTCAAATGGAGACAAATCTAATTATGCCGTACAAACAGCGCCTTAACAGGTGGTTGGTTGTTCGCTTGCTTCCCAATATGCAGCGAATCACTGTAGCCCATTTCTTGAGACATTCCGATGCTGACGGCTATCTGCGGATTATCCGGCAGTTAATCCCCAATGCTCAATTTGTGATTGTTTTTAATGCCGATATCAACCTAGAAGCAGCCCCGCGTCTGTAGCGAAGGCAGCTAGTTGAGGGTTCGGTTAGGCACAGACTCTACTGGTAGGGTGCGTCAGTTGGTAGCGATTCGATGTAAATCGGCAAATCATTTCCGCCCTGGGCACCCTACTACTAGCGTCTCGCTTCCAAGTAAAATCGACACTTATGATAGATTGGGTTCTTGCAGGACTACAGTGGAAGACAAAATCACATTAAGATTTGCGCCATAAATTCGATCGACCGGCTGTGATGACAGGGTAAGGCGCACAGCGCGCAACTGGTAAAGTCAATCTAAAATCTAAAATCTAAAATCGCGTGACTTCTGACAAATGATTGAAGTAGAACACTTAAGCAAAACTTACGGTTCGACCGCAGCGATCGCGGACGTGTCTTTTTCGGTCGAATCAGGAGAAATTCTGGGTTTTTTGGGACCCAACGGTGCCGGCAAAACCACAACCATGCGGATTTTGTCGGGATATTTGCCGGCATCCAGCGGTACGGCCCGCATCGCCGGCCTCGACGTTCACGAAAACTCGATGGGAGTCAGACAGCGCATCGGCTATCTGCCGGAAAACCCGCCGCTTTATCCAGAAATGACTGTGGAAGGGTTTCTGTTTTTTGTGGCCAGGATTAAGCAAGTGCCCGCGGGCGATCGCGCGCGACAAGTTACTTCCGCGATCGAACGCTGCGGGCTGGTTGATAAACGCAAAGTTTTAATCCGCAAGCTTTCTAAAGGATTTCGTCAGCGCGTCGGTATCGCTCAGGCGATCGTCCACGACCCCCCCGTCATTATCTTAGACGAACCAACCGTCGGCCTCGACCCCCGACAAATCATCGAAGTCCGCAATTTAATCAAAAGTCTTGGCGGCCAGCACACCATCATCCTTTCCACCCACATCCTGCCGGAAGTCAGCATGACTTGCAACCGCGTTACCATCATCAATCGCGGTAAAATCGCCGCAGCGGGTACTCCCGACAATTTGATGGGAGAGTTGGCCCTCTCGGCAGGTTACGAGCTCGAAGTAGAAGGCGAGGCGGATTTGGTAAACAGTCTGCTGTTGCCTTCTTTGGACAATTTGCCGGGAGTTCGATCGGTCGAATTGATTCCAAGCCAGGAATTTTTAGTGGATCGCTACCGCCTGCGGGCCTTGTGCGAACCGGAAAGAGAACCGGGACGAGAAATTGCAGCAGCTATCATCGCCTCGGGATTTGGGCTCTGCGAAATGCGCCGCTCTCGCGCTACTCTGGAAGAGGTGTTTTTAAGGCTGACAGCGGCTGAAAAGAAACCCGAAGAAAATCTGGTTCACAGCGAACCGGAGGTCGATCGAAATCTGCAAGAAGCAGCAGAAATTCAAGACTCGATCGCGGATGCTCATCAATCCCAATCGCAACCGATTGTGGAAGATCTGGCAGTTTCAGATACGCAAGAGTCTCTAGAGTATCCTCAGTCAGAATCAGAAGCAGTTACAGAAACCGTAGAGTCTCTAGAACATCCTCAACCAGAACCGATTGTCGAAAATCTGCAACTACCAGAAACCGTAGAGTCTCTAGAACATCCTCAACCCGAACCGATTGTCGAAAATCTGCAAGTACCAGAAACCGTAGAGTCTCTAGCACATCCTCAACCAGAACCGATTGTCGAAAATCTGCAAGTACCAGAAACCGTAGAGTCTCTAGAACATCCTCAACCAGAACCGATTGTCGAAAATCTGCAAGTACCAGAAACCGTAGAGTCTCTAGAACATCCTCAACCCGAACCGATTGTCGAAAATCTGCAAGTACCAGAAACCGTAGAGTCTCTAGAACATCCTCAACCAGAACCGATTGTCGAAAGCCAACAGTCGATCGACTATTCTCAACCAGAATCCGAACCAATTGCAGAAACACCAGAGGAAATAAGCGATTTAGAACCAGGAATGCAACCAGTGGCAGATTTTCTGGAAATTGTACAAAGACAAGAGTCCCTAGAACCTCCTCAACCCGAACCGGTTGTCGAAACAGTAAAGTCCCTAGAACCTCCTCAACCCGAACCGGTTGTCGAAACAGTAGAGTCCCTAGAACCTCCTCAACCCGAACCGGTTGTCGAAACAGTAGAGTCCCTAGAACCTCCTCAACCAGAACCGGTTGTCGAAACAGTAGAGTCCCTAGAACCTCCTCAACCCGAACCGATTGTCGAAAATCTGCTCATTGCCGAAACAGTAGAGTCCCTAGAACCTCCTCAACCCGAACCGATTGTCGAAAATCTGCTCATTGCCGAAACAGTAGAGTCCCTAGAACCTCCTCAACCCGAACCGGTTGTCGAAACAGTAGAGTCCCTAAAAGGTTCTCAACCAGAACCGGTTGTCGAAACAGTAGAGTCCCTAGAACCTCCTCAACCAGAACCAGTTGTCGAAACAGTAGAGTCCCTAGAACCTCCTCAACCCAAACCGGTTGTCGAAAATCTGCTCATTGCCGAAACAGTAGAGTCCCTAAAAGGTTCTCAACCCGAACCGGTTGTCGAAACAGTAGAGTCCCTAGAACCTCCCCAACCCGAATCGGTTGTCGAAAATCTGCTCATTGCCGAAACAGTAGAGTCCCTAGAACCTCCTCAACCCGAACCGGTTGTCGAAACAGTAGAGTCCCTAGAACCTCCTCAACCAGAACCGGTTGTCGAAACAGTAGAGTCCCTAGAACCTCCTCAACCCGAACCGATTGTCGAAAATCTGCTCATTGCCGAAACAGTAGAGT
>NZ_JAUBVJ010000163.1:0-7256 GCF_036702785.1 Microcoleus sp. AR_TQ3_B6
AGTGCTACCGATTCCTGATTTGGTCGCGAGATTTGGACTGCATGTTGGGTATCAGTTTAAAGACATCGAGCCGGAGCGGGTGAGGCGCATTGAGAGGTTTGATGCGTTAATTGCTAAGCACGAGGCTTTCTGGGTAGAGAGACTGAGGACGTTGCAGCCCATCACGATTCCCTATGCACAGAGGACTGTATCGCACTTAAAGTCGAAGCAGTACGCGAGTGTAGAGATACCCATCTCACTAGAGATCGCTACCTTTCTGGAAAAACGCCATCCAGCATGGAACCTGGGCGAATTTCTGGAAGCTGCTTTTACCACTTATCTGGCTCGTATCGGAGGAACTGAATGTTTTGATATCGGATTTAGAGATGTCAAGTTACAGCAGGAGATGGTAGGACTGGAAAACCTTTTTGCCTCCCATGTTCCTTGTCGCGTCAATATAGGGTACGAGCAAAGTTTTGAGGAAGTTTTTGAAGCTTTGAGACAACAGGTGGAGTTAACCAAACTTCACTTGACTTATGGGCGTGATGTCGTGCCTCGGTATCCGGCTCTTCGTTCATTGTCGCAGACTGATTGTGAGGAAATGTTTCCGGTGGTCGTAGAGCGGGTAGAAAAGCTCGATAGCTACCAAGCAGAGCCTGGAAATGAGCTGACTCTAGTTATTGCCTCAGATGGGAAAAAATGCTTTTGGTTCTATAACACCTCGGCGTTTGATGGTGACAGCATTGCCAGGATGCAAGATCAGTTTGCTATTTTTTTGCAAGGTATTGTCACCGACCCTGCCCGTTGCGTTGCCCAAATTCCCTTGCTATCTGATCCTGAGCGTCACAAAATTCTGGTGGATTGGAATGATACTCAGGCAGATTACCCCAAGGATAAGTGTATCCATCAGTTATTTGAGGCGATTGTGGAGCAGACACCTGATGCGGTGGCAGTAGTCTTTGAGGATGAGCAACTTACCTATAAAGAGCTGAATCAACGAGCTAATCAGTTAGCGCACCACCTTGGGAATTTGGGTGTGGGTGCAGAGGTACTGGTGGGGCTCTGTGTAGAGCGATCGTTAGAAATGGTAGTGGGATTGCTTGGCATCCTCAAAGCGGGTGGTGCATATGTACCCTTAGACCCAGCGTACCCCAAAGACCGCTTATCCTATATGTTGTTAGATTCACAAGTCTCAGTGGTGTTAACGTCCGAAAAGTTGGTAGCCCAATTGCCCGAACATACAGCGCGTGTAGTTCGCTTGGATGCTGACTGGGGCGTAATTGAACAGATGAGTGAAGAGAATCCACTCAGTAATGTGCAAGCAACTAACTTAGCTTATGTCATCTACACTTCCGGCTCAACAGGCAAGCCAAAAGGAATCACAATTGAGCATCGCTCCGTTTTAAATCTTGGTACGGGTCTTCATCAAGCTATTTATGTCCATTACCAGGAGTCTCAACTTCGAGTTAGTGTGAATGGGTCTTTATCATTTGATACTTCTGTAAAACAGATTATCCAGCTCCTTTATGGTCACACCCTTGAAATTGTACCGGAAGCAACTAGATTTGAGGGGAATGCCTTGTTATCCTTCCTGCAAAAGCACAAAATTGATGTATTTGACTGTACGCCATCGCAGCTGGGAGTGCTGATTGCAGCAGGACTGCTGGCATCCAAGTCAGCGCCTAAAGCTGTGCTGGTTGGAGGAGAAAAGATTGATGAATCGACTTGGCTTGCACTGCGAAAAACGGAGAACATTAATTTCTATAATGTTTACGGTCCAACGGAATGTACCGTAGATGCCACCGTTTGCTCGGTGAGAATGGCAGGTTCTAAGCCAATCATCGGTCGTCCCATAACTAATACACAAATCTACATTCTAGACCGCTATCTCCAACCTGTTGGTGTAGGAGTTGCTGGCGAACTATACATCGGTGGTCATGGTCTGGCAGGGGGATACCTCAACCGTCCCGATTTGACATCTGAAAAATTTATCCCTAACCCCTTCAACGATCAACCAGGTTCGCGCCTCTACAAAACAGGTGATGAGGCACGCTATCTCAGTGATGGTAACATCGAGTACCTCGGTCGCATCGACAACCAGGTAAAGATTCGTGGCTTCCGTATTGAACTTGGAGAAATTGAAGCAGCGATCGCGGAGTACCCCGGCGTGCGAGAAACTGCGGTTATAGCGCGAGAAGATGTTCCCGATCAAAAATATCTAGCCGCCTACATTGTACCTAACCATTCCTATGCGATCGCCACGAGCGAATTGCGAGGTTTTCTCAAGCAAAAACTGCCCGATTACATGATCCCAGGAGTGTTCGTGGTGTTGGATGCCCTGCCACTAACCCCCAACGGCAAGGTAGACCGCCGCGCCCTACCGGCACCAGAATTTCAACCCGAACTCCAACAGTCCTTACTAGCCCCAAGAACTCCTATTGAAGAGATGCTAACCAGCATTTGGGCAGATGTCCTGAGAATTGAAGTTGTGGGCGTTCACCACAACTTCTTTGAACTGGGCGGACATTCCTTATTAGCCACTCAAGTGATTTCAAGGGTGCGGGATACCTTGGCAGTCGAATTACCGCTCCGCAGTTTGTTTGAAGCTCCCACGATTGCCGAATTAGCCTCGCGGGTTGAATTAGAGCTCAAGAACGGACAATCACAAGAAGCAGAGCCTCTTCTACCAATTCCCAGGTTAGAGTCCATCCCATTATCCTTTGCTCAAGCTAGGTTGTGGTTCCTCGACAAGTTACAGCCTCTCAGTGCATTTTACAACATCCCTCTTGCTTTGCGTCTTAGCGGTCAGCTCAATATAGCGGCTCTAGAATCCAGCATCAACGAAATTATCCAGCGGCATGAAGCCTTACGCACAAATTTCACAACACAAGAAGGTCAACCCGTTCAGATTATCGCTTCAACTTTGAATTTGAAACTGCTTGTTGTGGACTTGCTTTATCTAACAGAAAGTTCGCGAGAAATCGAGGCGCAACGATTGGCTTTTGAAGAAGCGAATCGACCTTTTAACCTGGAGCGAGATCCTTTAGTCCGAGGTACGGCGCTACAGTTAGGTGAAACAGAGTACATCTTAGTGATCACCATGCACCACATTATTTCTGATGGTTGGTCGCTGGGCATATTCGTGAGGGAACTAACAGAACTTTACAAAGCATTCTGCACAGGAGCGCCTCCTGTTTTACCTCTGTTGCCAGTACAATATGCCGACTTTGCGGTTTGGCAGCGACAGTGGTTATCTGGAGAGGTATTGAAAACCCAGCTTCACTACTGGACGGAACAACTCAAGAACGCTCCGAATTTATTACAATTGCCGACAGACCGACCGCGAAAAGCTATTCAAACCTTCCCCGGAGGATATTACTATACAGCCTTTGACAAGGAGTTGAGCGCAGAAATTACTGCTCTGAGCAAGCGATCGGGAGTCACTCTGTTTATGACCCTTGTAGCAGTGTTTCAGACATTACTGTACCGCTTATCAGGTGACGATGACATCGTAGTGGGTACGCCTGTAGCTGGTCGCAACCGACGGGAAATTGAAGGGTTAATTGGCTTTTTTGTCAATACTTTAGTGCTGCGAACCAACCTCGGTGGCGACCCCAGTTTTGAGGAGTTACTTGGCTCCGTCAGGGAAGTCGCGCTGCAAGCTTACACGCATCAAGACCTGCCCTTCGAGCAGTTGGTACAAACATTGCAACCAACACGAGACTTAAGCTATACGCCGCTATTTCAAGCGATGTTTGTCCTCGACGACGCTTTAGTGCCTTCTGTGAAACTGCCTGAGTTAACGGTAAGCTCGTATTCGGTAGAAATCGGCACAGCCAAGTTGGATTTGACTCTATCAATGGAGAATACTGCTGATGGATTGGCAGGAGTATGGGAATACAATGCTGACCTTTTTGATCGGGCCACTATCGCTCGCATGGCCGGACATTTCCAGACTTTACTAGAGGCTATTGTAGCTAATCCTCAACAGAAGGTTTCCTCTTTGCCTCTCCTCACAGAGCAAGAGCGGCACCAGCTATTAGTAGATTGGAACAACACCACAAAAGAGTATCCCTCTGATAAATGTATCCACCAGTTGTTTGAAGAACAAGTGGAGCTTACGCCTGATTCCGAAGCGGTGCTTTTTGAAGATAAAAAGTTGACCTACCGAGAGCTTAACCAACGGGCGAACTGTCTGGCACATCACTTGAGAACTCTGGGCGTGGGACCCGAAGTTTTAGTGGGAATTTGTGTAGAGCGATCGCTAGAAATGGTAGTAGGCCTGCTGGGCATTCTCAAAGCTGGTGGAGCTTATGTACCGCTAGACCCGGCTTATCCCCCCGAACGTTTGGCTTTCATGCTAGAAGATTCCCAAGTAGGAGTGCTGCTGACTCAAGCACGGTTGGTCGAATCTATTCCCAAACATCAAGGATGTATCGTTTGCTTAGACACAGACTGGGAAATCATTGAGCGACAGAGTAAGGAGAACCCTGAATGCAGCTTCACCCCTGAGAACCTGGCTTATGTGATTTACACTTCGGGGTCTACAGGGAAGCCCAAGGGTGTTCTAGTTGCGCACTCTGGGGTAAGCAACCTGGCTACAGCACTGATCCAGATATCCGATGTGCAACCGAACAGTCGTGTCCTCCAGTTTTGCTCTTTGAGCTTTGATGGTTCAGTCACAGAGCTTGTCATGGCCTTGCTGTCGGGAGCGACCATGGTAATGGGAACCCGGGACTCTATGCTACCTGGACCAAGTTTAATTCAGCTATTACGTGACTTTGAGATCACGACTGTTGCCCTACTACCATCAGTGCTAGCGGTACTGCCCGCAAATGAACTACCAGCGTTGCGGACAGTAATAGCCGCCGGAGAAGCCTGCTCCCGCGAACTCGTAGCTAAATGGTCAGCAGGTCGTCGGTTCTTTAACGGTTATGGGCCGACAGAATGCACTGTCTGTACCACCATGGTCGAATGTACTGATAGTAAAGAGGCACCGCCCATCGGTCGGCCCCTTCCCAACACCCAGGTCTATATTCTAGATGCCCAAAAACAGCTTGTCCCGATCGGTGTTCCCGGAGAGTTATACATTGGCGGTGTTGGTGTAACACGGGGCTACCTCAACCGACCCGAACTAACTGCCGATCGCTTTATTCTCAATCCCTTTAGTAACGACTCGGGTTCTCGTCTTTATAAAACTGGCGACTTAGTCCGCTACCTACCTGATGGCAATATCGAATTTTTAGGCCGCATCGATCACCAAGTTAAAATTCGTGGCTTTCGCATCGAGCTGGGCGAGATTGAGGCAGTGCTGAGGCAAAACCGCGCTGTCCAGGATGCCGTAGTTATAGGCCAAGAGTACGACCTTCATGACAAACGCCTAGTGGCCTATGTGGTTCCGAGCCAGGAGCAAGTATTTTCCACCAGTGAACTACGTCGCTACCTAAAGCAGAAACTGCCCGACCACATGGTACCTTCTGCATTTGTGCGACTGGAAGCACTGCCGCTAACACCCAACGATAAGGTGGATCGTCGGGCTCTGCCAATGCCAGACGGGATAAGGTCAGTGGAAGAAACTTTTGCCCCGCCTCTTACCCTTTTTGAGGAAGTGCTGGCTAACATCTGGAGCGAAGTTCTCAGGCTTGACTCGGTGGGTATTCACGACAATTTCTTTGAGTTGGGGGGACACTCTCTACTAGCCGTGCGCCTATTGGCACAAATTGAGAAAACCTTCGGGAAAAATCTCCCTTTGTCCACTCTCTTCCAATTTCCAACCATTGAGCAACTGGCTAACATTCTCCGCCAAAAAGGATGGTCAGCACCTTGCCAAACGCTAGTGGTAATTCAACCCGGAGGTTCTAATCCGCCTTTGTTCTTTATCCATGTACTTGGCGAGGGTCTAAAGTTCTGTCGCTCTTTGGCCCGTCATCTAGATCCTGAACAACCCATTTATGGGCTAGCAGTAGGGATTATGGATGAAGTTTCTGTGAATAAGATTGAGGATGTTGTGGCTTACTATATCAAAGAAATGCGAAGCATCCAACCAGAAGGCCCTTATCTTTTAGCAGGTATATATTGCGGAGGCCGAATAGCCTATGAGATGGCCCAGCAGCTCCAAGCGCAAGGTCAAAAGGTAGCTCTGCTAGCCTTGTTAGATACTTTAAAAGATGGCGAAGCCATCAAAATAATACCTGTCAAAGAGCGGGTTTTGGTGCACTGGAATAACTTTTTACGAATTGGTCCTGCCTACTTCTTAAGCAAGAGGAGGCTAGTGGAAGTTAAGAACCGGCTAATGAGTATTTGCTGGGAGTTTTACGAGCGTATGGGGCTTCCTTTGCCTCAAGCTTCCCAAAGCTTCACTTATCGAAAGAAAAAAGAGGAGGGAAATACCGAGTGGGTATTCGCACCGAAGCAGGTTTACCCGGAGCGAGTGACCCTCTTCCGCCCTATCGAGAACATGGGCTTTATAAACCCTGATTTGGGATGGAGCGAACTGGCTCCTGGAGGATTGGAGATCCATGATGTTCCAGGCGATAGCTTTAGTATGTTACAAGAACCCCACGTACAGGGGCTGGCTGAAAAATTGAGGGATTGCATAGATCGTGTGCAGGGGGATGATTTAGCCCACATTCCGCCCCTGTGTTCAAACCCGTTTGTTTGCGATAACTAAGATTCGCAGGGATATCACATTCAGACAAGATGGGTACTTACGTAACTGACACAGCAATCGCAGTAAGTAAGTCGGCGGGAAAGTTTATAACCCAATACGGTTCACTTAGGAATGAAAAATAAATAACTTAATGAATTACTCAGGTTGGGGTACGGCTCGATCATTCCATTTGGGCAAATATTCATCAAAAACAATTTGCATAGTATTTTTGAAATTATCCTGGGGGGTGACAAAAAAGCCTACGAGATAGACTGTATAAGGGCTGCTGCCCGCATACCTTGTTGATAAAAGCGGCGTTTATTTGGAGTTAACTTCATTAACTGTTCTACCTCGTCAGAATATTGTTCGAGATAATTAACCCACTTTTCTCCATCTAAACCAACACCAAATCTACTCCGTCTTCGATATCTTTTTTTAGGTTCTTTGCGGCGAGATACATATTTTTGTACCTGCTTTTTTGTCATTTCAGTGCCTTGAAATATTCCCGAACAGTAGGCGAGCGTCATGAGCAAAATCATGTTAATAAGTCCGTCTCCTTTTAAGCTAGTTCCTTCAAGATCGTAGCCGCCTGTTTTACAATCTCGAAACATTTCTTCAATGCCCATCC
>NZ_JAUBVJ010000164.1:0-7169 GCF_036702785.1 Microcoleus sp. AR_TQ3_B6
CAGTTACCGCGATGGTTTCTACCACTGAATTATCAGACAGTTTCTTAATGACCAGATTGCCACTTCCTTTTTGGATGGCTTCGCTAAAGTCGATCGCTAAGTTAGCGCTCACCCCAACGCCTGTGGCATTATCCGCGGGGCTGAAACTGCTGGCTGTGGGCGGGGTGGTATCGGCGGGTGCAACAGTTGTGAAATTCCAAGTGCTATTTCCAGTAATACCAGCATAATTGTTGCCAGCAATATCTTTAATCGCACCGTTGGCAATTTCCACGTAGTAATCAGTGCCTGCGGCTAAATCTGATGTTGGGTTAATCGTGAGTAGACTGCCACTAACGGTGACATTAGCAGCAGTTACCGCGATGGTTTCTACCACTGAATTATCAGACAGTTTCTTAATGACCAGATTGCCACTTCCTTTTTGGATGGCTTCGCTAAAGTCGATCGCTAAGTTAGCGCTCACCCCAACGCCTGTGGCATTATCCGCGGGGCTGAAACTGCTGGCTGTGGGCGGGGTGGTATCGGCGGGTGCAACAGTTGTGAAATTCCAAGTGCTATTTCCAGTAATACCAGCATAATTGTTGCCAGCAATATCTTTAATCGCACCGTTGGCAATTTCCACGTAGTAATCAGTGCCTGCGGCTAAATCTGATGTTGGGTTAATCGTGAGTAGACTGCCACTAACGGTAACATTATCAGCAGTTACCGCGATGGTTTCTACCACTGAATTATCAGACAGTTTCTTAATGACCAGATTGCCAGTTCCTTTTTGGATGGCTTCGCTAAAGTTGACAACTAAGTTATCAGCAACCCCAACGTCTGTGGCATTATCCGCGGGGCTGAAACTGCTGGCTGTGGGTGGGGTGGTATCGACGGGTGCAACAGTGCCACTAATGGTATATTGACCGACCCGTCCGTACTGACCAGTACTTTGAATGGAGAGAAAATAATTCCCAGCACTTACTGAGGTATTGATGTTAGCGAACAGGTTGCTAATAAGATTACTCGAAGCAATGATACTACCACTACTATTGATGAGTACCGCTAAGATATCAAGATTGGGCCCATATGGCGCGGGATTAATGGTCAAATTAAGTGATCCTGCACCCGCGCGGAAGGAAAATACATCAATGTCTGAGGTTTGCGTAATGATTCCTGAACCCGTTAAAGTTGTTGTACCTGACAAGGCAGTGGCTGAAAAGATGGTATTTCCATGATCGTCAGTTCGATAACCACCAAAACCGTTACTAGCTGCCGAGATGATACTCATATCATCTTGGTAACTGGTTGGGCCTAAGCTACTGGTTCCATTGTGCCAAGTCGTTAGGTTTTGGTAGTAGCTCACACCCATGATGGGTGCCCAGCCCGTATCTCCACTACCAGAACCGGGATTGTACTCTTCTATCAGATTACCAAAGGCATCATAGGTACTCTGATGATACAGTCCCAAACTGTGACCAACTTCGTGAGAAATGGCTTCCGCTGTATATTTAGCAGCACCATTAGCCAGATTGTCTTCAAATACAAAAACAGGTGTATCGTTGTTCCATCGCCATGAGTTCAGCCAAGCAACCCCTCCTGCTCCTCCCGATTCCTCATACCACTGATCCCAACTTCCCCCAATGACAACCCGAATATTATTTGCTGCGTTTAAGTTCCCAGGATCAATAGTTGTTACATCAACATTAAACGGTGCATAGTCTTCTGCCACTCGCTGCCAGATTTCTTGTATGGTGGCCACTTCTGTTGTGGAAAAGGTTGTGGTATCAGCGTCAATGCTGTAGGCAGGAGTGACAATATTTGCGCCCCTATTGTAAAAAGTATTCCAATCTGTTCCAGAAGTCGTGTGTCCATTAAAATCTAGGAATATTTTTGATGTTGCACTGGGGTTACTGCTCAGGAGTGGAAGTGATGCCACTGGTACCGTTGCACCCACTACAGGAGCGGGTTTTACGGGATATAGGTTAATATACGTGCTGCGACAACCCTCACAAATACAGCCTGTTAGGTGATTGTTTAGGTTTAATTTATTCCCCTGACTGTTTCCTAGTAAGCTAATATTCTCTGTTTCTGCTAGGTTGTTGGTTGCACTGCCACTACCGGTGGGATAGCGAAGGCTGCCAGAGGTTGATAAATTCTTGCGATCGGGCAATAGTGTGTCAAACATCGTATTTTTGCCTTTTTTGATGGGTAGTTTTTACTTTTGTCGCGCCTGTACAAATACACGCGAATTAAACTTAATGAGCAAAAGTTGAGAATATCGTTAAACTAGCTTAACTTTGGGTCGCTATGTATCTATGAGAACTGCGCCGGATTTTTTAGGCGTTTTGGAATGAAACTTTACACTGAGTGTTTAATAGCGAGTAGGAAATGGCACCGTTAGACATTTATTTTCTTCCTGTGGTAATTTTTGCCTGTACGCCATTTCCATACCTGTGGAAAAAAAGACGTACTTCTTTATACTTAATATTTTAGTAGAATGTCGTCTAATACACCAAAATCCTATCAGTTTTTAGAAGTCAGCGCCTCGGTAATATCTTGGAAGACTTTAAGGCAATTCGCTTAATAACTCAGTATATTCACTTATAATCCTGAAAA
The DNA here is from genome assembly GCF_036702785.1 of Microcoleus sp. AR_TQ3_B6. NCBI lineage: Bacteria > Bacillati > Cyanobacteriota > Cyanophyceae > Oscillatoriales > Microcoleaceae > Microcoleus > Microcoleus sp. AR_TQ3_B6. The sequence continues at coordinate 2,596 of NZ_JAUBVJ010000164.1, forward strand.
GGAGGAAGAAGCGATCGCACATCCGAGATCTGGGAGGTGCGGAGGTGCGAGCCACAGGAGACAAAGCAGAGAGACACAGGCTTTCAGGATTAAATCTATTTGAACCTCTTGTGTCAAAATTAAATCCTTCGAGTTTCACAGCAGTTCTCGGCGCCAACAGCCCTACAAAAAACTAAAAAATCTCCCCAACAATCATTCCCGCCAATTAGCAATTTTTCAACTATCTGTGAAGGTAAGGTTCCCTGTGTGTAACCTACAGATAGTGTCTGTGCGTAAGTCCTGTAGTTGATTTTGGATGAGAAGTATTTTCTAGTTGTTTTGTTGTCACACCATCATGACATCAATAATTTTCATCCTAGACAACTGGCTGTTGATTTTTTGCATCCCAGTAGAACAAAAACAAAACTATGATGGGCAATGCAGCAAAAATACTCGCAACGCACTCATATATTAATGCGACTCCAAAGTTATCCTGTTGTCCCATCAATGATAGCGGTAGATACAAAATCAAAGACACAATCATCGAAGCAATAAACAATCCAACATAGGTCAGAATCATCGTTCCAAATATCTCCCCTCTTTTCCCTTGAGTCAAATTCGCACTAACTTTTTGAGCCTTGGAGCCTTCTACACCTTCGAGCACGACAGCGACATCAATTAGTGCATAGCGCAATGCCAAAATGATACCTGGAACGATGAAAAGAATTAAACCACCTAGCACTATTAAGCCAGTGACAAAACGAGTTCCGAACAGCTTGAAACACTTTCGTCCTGCGTGGGTCATGGACTCACGATAAGTTGGATGAAGTCCCCGTTTCAATTGAGCAAGTGCATGAAGTAATGCACCCACGTAGATGGTACCAAACGAGCCTTCAATGAATTGCGACACTCGCAATTCTTGCATGGTCATACGCCACTCGTCTCCACCCGTCATCCCTGGAAAAACGTACAGGCGCAAATATATCAACAGAATTGACCCAGGCAACCATACTGTTAGCACTATCAAACTAAACAGCACAAAGTTTGAGGCGAACAATCCAATAGCTTCACGGATTTTTTGAATCATAAAGTCTAGGGTCTACATTATGAATAAATTTTTATATAAAAATTTAAATGTAGAGGTGCTTTCACACTAGCTTTTAAGTGTTATTTTGTCAACTAAATAAACTGACTTGGTGGCGAGCGCCTATCGCTTTAATCTTCACTGCTACTCTTTCTTTGCTTTCACTTGAGTGTTTCTGGAGCGCACTTTTTATTTCTCTGCTTCACGAGGCATATCAAGTGTAAGTTTTGTTGCGCGAGGGTTCAACCTAACCTACACTCGATCTGGGTGAACTTATCAAAAAATCTCCCCAACAATCATCCCCGCCAATATGAGAAACCCTACCCACACATTTTGGCGAAAGATTTGACCGTAAACCGGCTTAGGAATATCCGCCTTCCGCAGTTGACTGTACTGCAAAAACCACAAAATCGCCGCCCCACTAATTGCCATCCAAAAACCTATGTGCAAGTGCAGATTAATTCCCATTGCTGCTAACAAACCCACTGTACCCACAAAGAATAAACCCACAGCATTCGCGGCATTATCCCCAAAAAATATTGCGCTGGAATTCACTCCCAAACGCAAATCGTCTTCCCGATCGCTCATCGCATAAACTGTATCAAATCCCATCGTCCATAACACGACTGCACCCCACAGCAGCCCGGTCGCTAATTCTAATTGGTCAACGGCGGCGCTCCAACTAATTAACACTGCAAATCCCCAGGCTATTGATAACACTAATTGCGGCACCCGAAACCATCTTTTTGCTAGGGGATAGCAGATAATTACTGGTACAGCGGCCACACACAGCCAGAAACTTAACGGATTCAGATACAAAGCCAGAATCCCTGCGCATACCAAGGAAATTAATGCCACTCCTATTCCTGTTTGCACCGTGAGGGCGCGGGATGCTAGGGGGCGCGATCGCGTTCTTTCTACGGAGGGATCGATATCGCGATCCCATAAGTCGTTGATGACGCATCCCGCCGCACTTGTGGCTAAGGTACCCAACACAATCACTCCTACCAATGCAGCAGGTGGCTTCCCGTCTGCTGCTAAAAAGACGGCCCACAGGGCTGGAATCATTAAAATCAGCCTTCCTGCTGGTTTGTCCCATCTCAAAAGCCTCACGACGGTTAGCAATGTGGATTCGGGTTGGCGATCGGACTCTTTCAGCATTTCAATTCTAGATTTGATATTTTTAACTCTAGATTTTATCAAATTTTAGGCACAATCACTTACGCTCTCGGATGCCGATCGCACTTGGGCCGGAATTTAAAACAGGTAAAAGTCAATGCCACTGAGCATTTCCAGATTTTTGGTAATTTAAGAGAATGCCTAACTGGATTCGTGAAATAATCATAAATATCTGTCAACCCCGATACTCCAATGGTTAATTCACTTGCTTCTGCGGAGTCAAATCGCATTATTGCTGCTATTGATATGGGTACTAACTCGTTTCACATGGTGGTGGCGCGGATCGATCCGAAATTGCCCGCATTTACGATTATTGCTAGAGAAAAAGATACGGTTCGGTTGGGTGATTGCGAGGCTAAGACAGGGTGCTTGAAGTCCGAGGTTATGGTTCGGGCGATTGCCACTCTGGGCCGTTTTCTTGATATTGCTAAAACTTTCAATGCTGAACAAATTATCGCGGTGGCGACGAGTGCTGTTCGGGAAGCTCCTAACGGGCGGGATTTTCTCAAACAAGTTGCTGAAGAATTAGACCTGAATGTTAGTTTAATTTCCGGTCAGGAAGAAGCGCGGAGAATTTATCTCGGCGTTCTTTCGGGTATGGAATTTAACAATGAGTCGCAGGTGATTATTGATATTGGGGGCGGTTCTACGGAGTTGATTTTAGGAGACAGTTCTGAGCCTCGCTGTCTCACCAGTACAAAAATTGGTGCTGTTCGCTTAACAGGACAATTTGTCAAAACTGACCCGATTAGCAGGGAGGAGTTTGCTTATTTGCAAGCTTATATTCGGATTTCGCTGGAAAGACCGATCGACGAATTGCGCTCTCAAGTCTATGCTGGGGAACCTTTGCGCTTAATTGGCACTGCAGGGACCATCGAAACTCTGGCTGCAATTAACGCTCGCGAAAAGTTGGGAACTGTTCCGAGTCCGCTGGCTGGATATCAGTTAAGTTTAAAAGATTTGCGCGATTTAGTCAATCGCTTTCGCAAACTTTCTTACTCAGAAAGGCTGGCTATTCCGGGAATGTCGGACAAGCGGGCGGAAATTATTCTGGCAGGATCTTTGATTTTGCAGGAAGCGATGATACTATTAGGAATTGAATCGCTGACTGTGTGCGATCGCTCTTTGAGAGAAGGCGTAATTGTTGACTGGATGCTGGCGCACGGTTTGATTGAAAACCGCTTGCGTTATCAAGGTTCAATCCGCCAGCGCAGCATTATGCACATGGCTAACAAATATCAAGTCAATTTAGAACAAAGCGAAAGAACGGCAGTATTTGCGCTCAATTTCTTCGACCAAACTCAAGGAATTCTCCACAATTGGGGAACGGAAGAACGCGAGTTGCTGTGGGCTGCTGCGATTCTGCACAACTGCGGTTTGTACGTCAGTCATGCGGCGCACCACAAGCATTCTTACTATTTAATTCGCAATGGTGAGTTATTGGGATACACTGAAACAGAGATAGAAGTCATTGCAAATTTAGCTCGCTATCACCGTAAAAATCCTCCGAAAAAGAAACACGATAATTTTGTAATTCTGCCGAAAAAATACCGGGAAGTAGTAAGTAAGTTGCATCCTTTCCTGCGGTTGGCTGTGGCTTTGGACAGGCGGCAGATAGGGGCAATTTCGGGTTTTAAATGCGAATACCGCCCAGAAGTTCGAGAGTTTCATTTGCGGCTGCAACCGCTCAATCCCTCAGACGATTGCGCTCTGGAAATCTGGAGTTTGGATTATAAAAAGCCGTCGTTTGAAGATGAGTACAATCTCAAATTAGTGGCAACTTTGGATCCGACTCTGGTTCCAGTTTAACTACAAGGCAGAGCCGGGAAACGGGAAACTGTAGGGTGGAGTGCCTTCGAGAGTCTTCGTGGTGAAGAAGGTCCTCAAACGCTTGAAATCTCAATGGCGGAGTTCGTTAAATCTTTTGCTTTTAACAGGTGCTAGGATCGGGTAAAGCCGATCGATCGGCCCCATAGACCTATTGGGCAGCGAGCAGCGAAAAACTACGATATTGCAAGCATTTGAGGGACTTCGAGGTCAGGCTCGGCAGTCACGCCAGACAGGGCTGATGATATAGTGCTTAGCCAAAGATCGTAAAATCATTGAGAGCGATCGTACTAGCTAGCACCCATTGACAGCAGCCAACAGTTGACCCTTCTGACCAATCCTGATGAAATCTGAATTAGCATTTTGGGTAATACTAAGTGGAGCAAAAGTTAGAGTGCCCCCTAACACCAGTAAATCTTCACCTTTTATCAAATCAGTAATTAGATTCGGGTCGGAACCTGCTGTTAAAACAAAGCCATCGCGCCCGGAGGCCGCCACTGAGAAT
>NZ_JAUBVJ010000165.1:0-6894 GCF_036702785.1 Microcoleus sp. AR_TQ3_B6
ACTCCAGAAGTCGCCAAATATTCAATAATTTGGTTGTCAGGGTAGATTAGCTTTAAACTACCCATAATTAGCTCAGTCGATCTACCAAGAGGTAATGAAAAAATTAATTCGTACATTGTCGTTGTCTTAATTGTTTAATCAGCAAAGAAATTTCATTGACAACTGCTTCCCCTTCTTCCTTGCTCCGAAATTCAAGAAGTATGCAGTTTTCAACATACCTCTTCTCATTTTCCAAAGCTATAATTGCATTTCTCAGCTCGTTAGAGTCGGTATTTGACTGGCTCAACAAGTCTCTTGCTCGTTGTATTGTCATGTCACGTCGAATGAACTTTAACTTCTCAAATCCAATCAAGTCAGTTTAGTATCGTGTTCTTTGAATTCTTCAAAAGCTTCATTTTCTAATGCTATTAACCCCGAGTTGAGGGAGTAATTTTCGTCTTGTCTAGACACACACTTTTCTAAGTTCGTTAAGCGTTGACCTTGGATTTGAGCAACTCTCGCCAAAGAAGTAATACGACCTTGTTGAGCTTTTGACCGAGCTTTATTATTGCGTATCCCTTTGTCTAAGTAAGCAAGGATGGAAAGAAAGGCAGCAACCGTTCCTACTACTGCGCCAATTGTGCCCAAGTGGTTCATTTGTTTTCATTCTTGCAATTTGTTATCAGCGCAATTAGTTTTCCTCAATAGTTCCTTGGTATTCCCACATTATTAAGCTGATTTGACGGTGCCAGAAACGCGGTTGAAAAACAACTGCGTAATCGGCTGTCTTAACATCAAGAAACGAGACTAATTGAACCTGTCCTAAAAGTATGGAGCGACTTTGTACGTGAGTATCAAAATTGGCTCCAACAATTAAAGGGGTTCTAATTTTCTGAATAAGAAAACCAGCGCTAAACCATCTTGGCTTACCCAATGGATTAATTACGGAAATTGCTAGCACTGGTTGATGTAAAACGATTGGGCAGACTTGTGGAGGAATAGGAGCGTAATCTTTTTCACTGTTACTGCCACTGTCACTCGTTGAAGAAGCTAAAACATCTAGCTGCCAAACGGAATTCCACAAAGTGGAATCATTGAGATTGAGTGTTAACACAAAAAACCAATTTCTTCTAAGTTCTGCTCAACTTCGTCTGCGTATTGGTCGATATTTATTCCTGCCATTTCGGCGAGATCGAAAAAATCTTCTCCAGATATTGTTCCTTCCAGAAATAACTTAGAGTGCTGGCTTATTGAACAAGCCAGATGCCAGCGCTCTTCTATTTCTTCGGCGGCAGCTTCCAAGTCAACAACAATTTGCAGAACTGACCTGATTTGATGAATAGCTGTATCTACAGCAACTTCATGAGCTTCAATAGCTTGTCTGCTCGCGAGTATATCCATAGTATGGAACTACTTAAGACTAAAACACAGGAGCGACAGGAGTTTTGCCAAAGTTTGTAGCTTCCCGGTCTGAACGGAAAATCTCTGGCTCAAATGCTACGCTTTTTGCTCCGGTATAGGCTGAAGCTGAAATGCTTTTTTTGATGCCAAGGACCGCATCCATATAATCGATATCGTCGATACTACCTTGCGCGGTAGCCGGGTTTTGCGCATCCGGCTGTGCAGTAACGGACCCGCGACCAAAAGGCACCGAGCCGCTCCTCCCTGGCTTGTAATTTCTCGGTCGCCCCGTAAAAGCTGATACTCCCGCTGTAATTGGCGTTACGTTAGGGGCTTTTAGGGTAATTTTAGCCAGTGCTGGGTAAAAATTCACTTCCTTGACGGCACCTTCTGCAAGGTCTAAACCGTAAATACCGTCTATGTTCGCTGTTCCCAGCACATTTAAAATGCCCAAGGCGCCCCGAGTCACAGAGACGCGAGTAAAATTTGCTCCACTGGGACTTAATCCAAACGGTACAATTCGTGCCGCAGTCGTTTCTCGGTAATTACTTGGAGCTTTTCGCGGAACTTGGTGTTTGCGGTTGCCTTTGAGGTACTCCGCATAGATGTCTACTTCTGCTGCCGTCAGTGTTTTGCGAGTGAGCCGCCGTCTATGTCTTGGCATTTTTAAAATACTTCTGTACTGATTTCGATAGTAGCGATTCCTGAAAGCCTTGTCCAGCAAAGTTTTGAGGTGAAAAATGCTACTGGAACCTATTAGGTTCCGGAAAAGTTGAGGGGTAGATTGTTAAAAATTGTTAAGCTTCGTAGACGACTTTAGAGCCTTTTACTAAGGGAATAGGCGATCGCAGTTTAGGTAGGTAGAGTAAGGCGTTATCAAATACGACCTCAGCTATTGCTCTTTCGGCTTCAGCCTCCCACTCCTTTCCTAAAAGCTGAAAGTTGGGAGGGTCTGCGGGGTAAGCTTCTTCGGCTGCTTCGTTGCCGGAGTAACGAAACCCTAGACGATCGGGAGTAAAATCAAAAATTTTTAGCAGCCTGGTGAATAAATCTTTGCCTTGCTGCGCCGATCGCACAAAGGCATACCCCTCTAGCCCTTGGAGCCGTGCGATATGTCCAGAGTAGGACAAACATTCTCGCCCTTTTTGCCAGCGATAAGCTGGCGAACTGAACTGTTCTTGAATGCGTGTTGCCCATTGGCGAATGTTTGAGGACCTTATGAGTTCTGCTCCCAGTCCCAAATCAACGATTTGGCGATCGTCCGTAAAATTGACACAGCGAATAGTTTTTTCGCCAGTCACGCGGGCCCGCGGGCTTCCGTTAGGTTTTCGCCGGACTTCTTCGTTGGGTTGGATAAAATTGAGAGTGATTGCGGGCCACCCTTTTAAAGGTGGTTTGCTGTTTTTGCCGCTTACGCTTGCAATATTTTGACCGCTTCCTTCGTACTCTATTTGAATGATGTGGCCGATTAACTGTGTATCGTTGCCTGCCAATATAATAGATTCGCTTTCAACGGAACGGTCGCGCCAGTATTCGATAACTCGGTAATTATTTTTTGTGGTCCCGGGAGATGGATCTTTCCATTCTCGATAGCGTGGCCGACTATCGGGTTTTCTCCAGCTAGTTGTCGGGTAGTTTGTCTCTATTCTTTCTGTAAGCTTGGGAAAACCCATCTCCCACTCTTCCCAAAATTCCTCAAAATTAATCTTATCTCTTGTCTGCAAATCATATAGCGCCAAAAACAAGGAACCATTTGCAGCGATATCTTCTTCTCTTCCAGAGAGAGTATAGATTTCGTAATCTTTTTTTTTGTTTGGCTTGATTTGGACGACTCTGTACGGCCATTTCAATGCTGATGGGGCAAGCATTTCTTTTAATTTTTCTTCCCAACTCATTTCCGTCCTAAGTTATAAGTATTATACTAGCCGAATGCTGTAGACAAAACAAAGACGGACTCTGTACACGATTCAAGGAATTCCTCCCAGAGTTCCTCAAAAAACTCCTGAATGTTTTCATCTTGGATTAGTTTTATAACTGCTTGAACTCCGATATTTATAGACCAAGGCTTGCTATCGGCCGCCCCCCATTTATCTAACCAGCTACTGAGGGTTTCTCCCACCAATGGGATTCTTCTGATTACAGGCGACAATGATTTAAGTATTCGGCGAGAATTTTTATAGATTGCTATAAATGTTTTGGTAGCTCCAACTCGGAGGGTAGCCATTATAAGGTTTCTCACCGCGGGCATTGCCTCTTCGTAAAGTTCTTGATTTACCTCTTTTATTGCTGCCAGTTTGGCAGGATTTACCCGGACGATGGCAGCTCCAGGAACTACGCCGCAGAGTGCTGTCCCCAACAATGTTCCTAGCGTGCCGCCGCTTACGCTCCACAGATTTCTTTCGGCTGCTTTGACTTTTGCATCCAACTGCTGGTCTGTTTCGTTCCAGTTGAAATTAATCAACCTCATTGCTTGACCTGCACACCAACGCATAACTGCACCTGTCGTTATCCCCGCCAAAAATGTAGTTGCCAGACGGCCTGGGTGCCCGAGCAGATAAATGGCACGAGATCCAACGCTCCTAAGAACTGCTGTTGCTCCGGCTCTGAGTGTTCCCATTAATCCCAAAGACCGAACCGCCGCTACTAAGGAACTAATTGAGCCTATTGTGGCCCCAACAACCTGGCCGCCCAAATAAACGACCACACCGCCCAGCGTTACACCCGCAGCTGCGCCTACCGGATCTGCCGCATACCAATCGCCTAACTTAACTCCACCAATTTCGATATTGCCGATAATGTCGCCGATTTGGGCTGTAATTTTATCAAAGAAATTACTGATTTTTGTTAGCCAATCTTCATCAGCTTTTCCCGCGTATATAGCGCTTGCTGTTTGCCCGTCGAGTATCTGCATTGTTTTTTATTCCTAGTCTGCTTGAGAGTCTTTTGTATCAATTTCCCGGATGCTGGGGTTTTGAGTTGTTGGCCGGCTATATGGCTGGCTGGCATCCGATTCAGGAAATCGTAGTGATTCACTTTCTGGGTTGCTCGTGTATCCTTTTTCTGCTTCAGCAATCCAGTTGTCCAAATCACCTATCCCTAAACCTTCGCGGACATCTCGCCTCAATAAGTAAGAAGCTAGTTTTTGCGATAATGCTGCAGCATCGACGACCCGCTCTAAAGCTCCTTCAGATACTTTTTCGGTTACTGCCGCTGCACTTGCAGAAGAATGTTTGAGGATTTCTATGAGTGCTTCATTTAAAGTCTTTGGTTCCTTTCTATTTTTATTTTCTGGGTCGTCCACGTTGTAACCGAACTTGACGACACCTATTTCTATTTCCGAATTTTGGAGTATGCCAGATGAAAGTTCTTCTATTTCAGGTTCTGTGTTGCTCTGAGGATAATTTATTTCATCTCCGTCTCCAAATCCGTATTTATTCCAGAACTTTTGAATTTCATTGCGATTTTTTCCGGCAAATGGGTCAAACGGAATTGGTACTTTATCTACCGATTCTGTTAGATCGAAGTTCATGTATTCGGTTATGGCTTGCAAGTAACGATTATTCTTAATCGTTAGCTGAAGAGCCATAATATCTAGATAGGTGCGACGTAGATCATAGTTGGAGCCCATGTCCACGTCACCTTCTGTATCCACAATTTGCTGTGTTAAATAACGCAACAAGTCTGCTTGGCTGTGAAAATCTATGCTTATTTCTTTGTCGCCCTCAATTGCGGGATTTGCTTTCTTTAGAACAATTTTTTGGGGCCAATAGCCTCTGTCGCGATCGTCTTTGCGAATCATGTATTCGCAAAGGTGAATTAAATTGCCTACTCGAAGTTGTCCCTTCCCCCCTGGGTGTATCCATCTAGCGGGAATGGAACTGTCTTTTAATTCTGCAATCGGTAGTATTCTTTCTAGCCTATTCAAAGCTTCTATTTGATAGCGCAATCCATCGGCGATACTGCGAACTTCTAGTAACTTCTCGTTGATAACTCCATCGTCGGTGTTTATCCAAAAGTCGTTAGGATCGGGATAGTTAAAGTCTTTATTTTTGCCTGTCAACCAGCTCAACATATTGCCTTCGCTTTGTCGCAACTTTTTGTCAGAATCTTTATAAAACTCTGAGGTTCCTAAAACTTTTTCTAACCTTTCAATCATTCCTCCTATTACAAGTGCTAGCTGCCGATCGTTCCGTATAGACGTAGTTTGGTCTTCTTTGGCATTAGGATCCAGCCAGGCTTTTTTGACCTCAAAAGGATATGATTGACGAATTCCATCTTGGGTGCTCCCAACTTCCTTGATACCATTAGGTAAATCTTCCTGACCCGAACTTCTTTCTGCGCCAAGGTGGCGAACTATCAATCGTTGTAGCTTAATACTTTCTCTACAGCATTCATCCATGTTTCGTCTCCTTGGTGGTGGGTTAGGAAATGGAGCGTTGTTAGAAGGTAAAACTATTATCTGCTTACATTTTATAAGCTCTAACGTTGTTTCACTTATAAGTTCATAACCTAAAAACTTCCAATATATCCCTTCTCCTTTGTTAGGAATTCCATAATACGGAGGCAAAAGATTGGCAGTGGACACAATATATGGTGGGAAATATCTGCCGTAAACGTCTGTGTATCCAAATACTTCGGCTCTACGAAAATAAGTGAACTGACTTATTCTTGCTAATCCAAAAGGGGCTATATAAAATGCTGGACTGGATATTCTTATTTGAGTTATATGCGCACTGTGAAAATAAGCTGAGTCTGATGATGCTGGAAGATATATAATGCTTCCATCCTGCGTAACTGCGCTAGCAATATTTTGCTGAGTTATTTGTGTACATATAGCAGGTTCAGTAGGCGGGCTAATGTTTGGTGTCGAAAGCCCAGAAGAATCACTATTTGTTGGTTCATATCGCCAGCTCCCATCACCATCGTGATACCAGAATCTACCTTCTGCACTTTGCGTTGTGGTTCTAACATAATATTGACCAGGTTCCACCGTTAATGGTGGCAAGGGTGGAACTTCCGGTTTCCACGTAGAAGGCATTGTATTGCCAGGTGTGGGAGTTGGTGTTGGTGCTGGTGTTGGTGTTGGTGCTGGAAATCCTAGCCCCAATTCGATCTCGATCGGGGTAAAGGGAATTTGCAACGAAACACTAACACCAACGCCACCATCTTTAGAGACGGAGACGTTAACGCCAACGCCGAGACCTTCTACACCGACAGACCCGCCCGTCACTTTTCCGGTACCTAAGTCGATCGTCACACCTCCAGAAGCGCCCAGGAGGCCTCCTGGAATTTCTGCACCGCCGGAAACACTGACTGAGTTTTCCGCTGGGTCGTAAGTGACCCCGACATCTATAGGGCTGATATCGACACTGACGCCCCCGGTTACACTCAAACCTCCTATATTTGTGATTTCGGTGGTGACTCCAACCCCACCAGATGTGACAGAAGGAGCTGACTTCCCCCCCATATCAACTTCACCACCCTTGCCAAGGTCAATGCCACTGGAAGGACTTT
>NZ_JAUBVJ010000166.1:0-6630 GCF_036702785.1 Microcoleus sp. AR_TQ3_B6
GGAATCATTATTTTTGGGATAGGCAAGCGTGTAACAATTCTGCTGCCTATCTTTTTTTACCACACATTGCCTCAATCGTTACGAGTTCTGGGTTTGGGGCTGGTTGTTACCCCCCCAGGACAAATAGAAGGTTTAATCAAATTTATAAATAGTAATGGAGACTCGCGAGAAATGAAGAGAGCCTTAGCTGTAAAACTGGCTCTACAAGGTTATGCGTACAGAGCGATAGAAAATATACTAAATGTATCTCAAGGTTATGTAAGTAAATGGAAAAAAAGATTTATAACACAAGGAATACCAGGTCTAAAATGAGGCTATAGAGGAGCGAAAACAAAGCTCACAACAGAAGAGGAAGAATCAACTATAAAGTGGTTATTAGGCCCACTATATTGTGATATCAGAACTAGAAATATATTTAATAGAGAAGTACAATGTCATATTTGAATCGAAAGAAAGTTACTATAAGATTTACAGAAAACCGAAGATAACACGACAAAAAGCTGAAAAAGTAAATCCGAAAAAAAATGAATAATCAGTCAAAAAAAATGAAACATCAATCAAATTATCGAAGATAATAGAGAGGAAATAGAGGCGGGACAGCTTGTAGTCTATGCAATAGACTCATGCCATTTAATGGGAGGAGACATTGTAGGTGAAGCATGGGTAAAGTCAAAAGAACGCGTGGAAATACCAATTAATAATTATAAAGACAGGCAAACTTATTATGGTGCATTAAATTTGTTAGAGCCCGATTTAATACTCGAAAAATATTTAACAGGAAATGGAGAAAATACTGTCAAATTTATCGAAAATTTACAAAAAAAAATGTCGTGAAAAGATTGTTAATATTTTGGGATGGAGTCAGGCATCATACCGGAGAGAATATGCAGAATTTTTTAGCAAAACAAAATGAAGGATTAGCCCCTTCGGAATGGAAAATTACTTGTGAAGTTTTTGCCCCTTATGCACCCGAAGAAAATCCAGTTGAAGCAATTTGGTTTCAATTAAAAAGTTTGCTCAGGAGGTTTTATCGTTTCGGCAAAAAATTTAAGCTTATTAATCTTTTATTTCAATTGTTTGCTAAATATAATCTTTTCAATTTTCCTAACTTGAAAAGATTTGATGCCTTTTCACAATTCATATAGGATTGCTATAATAAGCGGCTACCCATAGGCGAGAGTGGGAGAGTGGGAGAGGGGGAGAGGGGAAAAATCATTGAGGGGGTGACAAGGCTTCTGGAACCTTGATTGTCAAAGCATTGAAGCCCCTGAACCTCAAAAAAGATAGCGGATTATTGACAGGCTTATCTTACTCATAAGATCGTCCGAGAGATCCTTGAACCTGATTCAATGATCTCGCCACTCTTTTTTATTGACTCACGCCCGCGAAGATATTTTCGCTTGGTCACTCAACTCAAAACCTTGACGCAGCTTTGCTTTCAGCCTGCTTGTCACCCCGTCAACCCCAACGCCCCGCCGGAGGAACTATGGGAACCCGAAGGTGCAAGCTACTACAACGGCGAACTTATCCTGCAATCGAGATAGGGGTCGACTTTGGAACAACAGTTAGAACTTGTGGATACCCACCCACTGTTTACTGGCCGATGTCTCCAGTGTGAAATGACTTATCCCAAATACGAAACGTTGCCTGTTCATTGGGATTGTTCGGAGTGCGGATGGATGGATGATTCGGTGTGAGGTTATGGTTCGCAGCGGTTGTGTTTTGATAAGTTGTTCTGCATTTAAATTGCATATTTCGATCCCATATCAAAACTCGTCAAATCCTCGGACCCTCTCGGACTCTCCCCGAATCCCCCTCTAATACCATAAACAATCTAGGTGCATAACAGCTTAATGGCTCACGCTACCTGCTCTCTACAGCATTTATGCAGCTAACCTTATTGTTAAGATTTAATAATTTTTATAAATAACTTGCGTCTTTAAAGTAAGCTAGTTAATATTTAGGTAGTTTCATTGCTGAGTCAGCTTTCCAGTCAAGTTGTTTACGATAAAAGGAAATTTAGTTTTCATGAACAATCTGTACCAAAAAGTCGCATTTGCCTCTGTTTGTACTGCTTTAAGTTTGGCCTTGGTAGCAAATAAAGAAGCTAAAGCAGGTGTAATTACCTTGACACCCAATAGCAGTTTTATCGTCGGAGATAGAAATGATCGGGATGGAGTGGGAGACTATATTTCTGGAGATGTACCTCTTCCTGTAGGAATAATAAACGGTGAAGGATATAGACAAGAATATAGAGCTTTCTACGAATTTAATATGGCCAATGTGTCTCTCGATCCTAATACAGTTATTAGCAGGGTTATTTTTAGGGTTAACTCTAATACTATTTCGTGGTATGAGCGTTTTTCTCGGTTGGACCTCCACGGCTACACAGGAGACGGGCAAGCCGATGTATCAGATTTTGGGGCTGGAGAATTCTTAGATGGAAAATACTTGTATAGTGTTCTCTTTAATCCTACCCCGGGAATAAAGCCATATTTTGTCTTTGATGTACTTCCATTTATTAGTCAACGAATTCAAAACAACGATACCTTTGCTGGGTTTAGCCTTCGCACCGATGAAGCCTATCTCACTCTTAAGGAAGACGCTAGTCTGACAATTATAACCGCTGATGTTGCAGAGCCTGTACCTGAACCGACCACCATCTTTGGTTCAGCGCTAGCCCTAAGCTTAGGAGGATGGCTGAAACGAAAGAAATCAAATCAGCAACATAAAACCACGTCACAAGGTTAATCTACGGTTTGACAGAATAGTTTAAATAAACTTATCAGTTGCGGGCAACTGTATGCTCGAAAACCCACCTGAAAGTGCAGCCGACTAATCCCTCAACAAACACCCAAAAGGCTAATGGAGGCAGCACAGTTAACAGCACAAGCTGATGCGGCCACCACTGCCACGCACAGAACAGCTTTGCGGTGGTGGTGGCTAATTCGGTTATTTTGCCGACGGTTGCTTCACGCCCGCCGGCCTGCCACACTCCGCATCTGGCTGGCGTCAGCCAGTTCTCACGACAGCACTCGGTTCAAGATGTTGGTGGCATTGGTAAGGAAGTTGTGCAGAGAAGTTAATGAAGTCATAAAGTTGATTTTTTAGGACAACTTCTGAATAGCAAGTTAAACAAGAGCTAGGTTAGCAGTTTAGTAATTTTCAGTATTTTGCCATTATGGCAACCTTAAGCCAAATCGCTAGGCTAATGGGGAATTATTGAACTACAAAGCAGGCTCAGAACATGAAAAATACTCAGCAACAGCTAGTCATTGACGATATTAATTACTGCGACAAGGTTTTGAGTTGAGTGACCAAGCGAAAAGATACGCTTGCTGTGCGTAAGTCAATAAAACAGAGTGGCGAGAGCCCTTGAATCAGGTTCAAGGATCTCTCGGACAATCTTATTAGTCAATCAGCCTGTCGATAATGCACTATCTTTTTTGAGCTTCAGCGGCTTCAATGCTTTTACCATCAAGGTTCCAAAGGCCTTGTCACCCCGTCAATAAAAATCCTCTTACTTCCTTATTCCTTCTTGCTTTTTCGGTTAACTTCCCAGCATTTGCAGCTTGTACAAACTGGCATATAAACCTTCTTGCTGCAACAATTCTTCGTGGCTGCCAGACTCTACTAACTGCCCGCGTTTGAGCACTAAAATGCGATCGACATTTCGGATAGTCGAGAGCCTGTGGGCAATAATTATCGCCGTTCTGTCCGCCATCAAACGCTCTAGAGCTTCTTGAATTAAAGCTTCCGTCCCCACATCCAAACTCGCAGTTGCTTCGTCGAGCACTAATATACTGGGATTGCGAATAGCGGCGCGAGCAAACGCTAATAATTGCTTTTGTCCCCCCGAAAGATTCGTCCCCCGTTCCCGCAATTGCGTATCATAACCTTGAGGCAATTCCTCAATTAATCGGGCAACATTTGTCTTTTCTGCTGCTGCTTGAATTTCCTCAATCGAGTAATTTTCTCCCAGGCTGATATTGCTCTTTACGTCACCAGCAAATAGAAAGCCATCTTGGATAATCACTCCTATGTGCCTGCGCAACTCTGCTTGAGGCAAATCCCGAATATCCACATGATTAACCAGAATCCGCCCTCGGGTGGGCTCGTAAAGGCGGCAGAGGAGACGGATTATCGAACTTTTGCCCGCACCCGTAGGCCCGACTAATGCTACTTTTTCGCCGGATTTGATGGTGAAATTGAGGTTTTGCAGGACATATTCGTCTTGTTTGTAAGCAAACCACACGTTGTCGAATTGGATTTCTCCCGATTCAGAATTCTGCGATTTGACCTTTTCTTCCCCCGGAAGCTTGGGGGGGTTGGGGGGGTTGGGGGGGGTTAATTTGGGATTGTTAGGCAATAAACGATATTCGGAACTTGCTGGATTTTGATGATTATCGGTTAATTCTCCATCGAACGGAGACAAGTTGTAAGCCGTTGCCTCTGGATGTCCAGTTATCCACAACGGTGAATAACCTGCCCGACTTCCATCGGATGACTTCCCTCGGGCTTCAAACCTCCGTGTATCCGTATCAAAATCCGTGTTGTGCTCTCCCTTCTTTCCGGTGGTTGGATCTTTAATTTCGATCGGTTCGTTGAGGATATCGTTAATCCGTTCAACGGCGGTAAATCCTGCTTGAATTGCAGTGAATTTCTCAGCAAATTGCCGCAGCGGATCGAAGAGACGCTGAGCAAATAAAATGAATGCAGAGAGAGTACCGAAGTTAAGACTACCGGCTAAAACCCTTTGACCACCCATCCACAAAACGGCTGCGATCGCCACTAATGCAATCCATTCTAAGGTCGCAGATACGGCTGAGTCGTAAAAAATAGTTGTATCAACTGCTTTAATGTAGAGTTTATTGGTGACGCGAAACAATTCTGAGTTGAATCTTTCGCGGCGGAATAGCTGCACTACGCCAATACCGGTCAGATTTTCTTGCAGTTGTGCGTTGAGATCGGAAAGTTCTTCTCTGGTAGTGTAATTGGCTAGGCGATATTGATGCTGGAAATAAACTATGACTCCGGTAATTGGTATCATCATCAGCACCAACATTAAAGCTAGTTGCCACTGCAGGGTAAACATGAAAATGGCAATTACTAAAATTGAAAATAAATCGCTGACAATGCCGATCGCCCCTGAAGAAAAAACCTCTCCCAAAGCTTCGACATCGCTGGTGAGGCGAGTCATCAGTTTACCGACAGGAGTGCGGTCAAAAAATCTGACTGCTAGCGATGTGACGTGGACGAACAAATCATTTCTAATATCAGTAGTAATTATTTGCCCTACTTTTGTGACTAAATAGCCTTGAACTGATTGCAGTGCTAATCTAATTGTTATAGTTAGCATCAGCAAAACTGCTAGAATATTCAATGCAGCAGATAAAGGCAATCCCCGCAAAAATTCGTAGGTAGGTTCCGCGCGAATTACGGAAATTGCCTGTCCGATGAGAATCGGTTGTATTGCTCCTGAGACTGCTAGCGGTACTAATAGTGCGATCGAAATAATGAACAAGCGTTTGCTGCGCCATGCGTAAGATGCCAACCTCATGAATAACCGCCAGTCTGTGTCGCGGCCGGGTTGGTTTTTGGTGTCTGCTACTGGTGAGGAAATTGTCATCCGATTTTAGATTTTAGATTTTAGATTTTAGATGGCAGAAGCTATTATGCTGCTAAATTCGGGGTCTTTTGCTGAGGATCTCGAGCTTTTTTTTCGCTGCGCGGCTTGTAGGACCAGCAGGCGAGCTCGGTGCGATCGGTATTTGAGCAAAAAAGCTGTACAATATATCCAACTAATAATTGTAGCAAATACAGTCTGTTAAATTAGGGAATATTCTACAGAACCCGCAAATTCTCGCTCCTGACTGCACTCAGTCGCCCATATTTATGACAACTGCTGATACCCGCTACTTGCCACTTTATGCCTTTAAAGATAGAGTTCGCCACTGGTTTTATGGGCTGGTCAAATGCTAGCTTTTCAAAATGCAGTTCACTGCATTGAAGAGATAGATTCTAGATTTCACGGTCGTCCCCAGGGAAGTATATTAGACTTTTTGCTGATAAATTATGCAAGAAATAGAGACAGCCAGATTGTATCTGAGACAATTTACGCCAAATGACTTAGATGCTCTGTACCGCATCTACAGCGATTCAGAAGTGATGAAGTATCTGAATGAAGGCGTCAGAAATAGAGAAGAAACAGCAGCCGATTTATTAGGGATAATCGCAGATTGGGAAAAACACGCTTTCGGTTTGTGGGCTGTTGTCAATAAACAAAATAACCAATTGATCGGCGACGGGGGGCTTCGCTTCTTAGGCAAAACACCTGAAGTAGAAGTCGGTTACGTGTTAGCAAAAGCGTATTGGGGGAAAGGTTTAGCATCGGAAGTTGCAGCGGCGACGCTCAAGTATGGATTTGAAGTATTAAAACTAGAAAAAATTGTTGCTGTTGCAGATACCAAAAATAGCTCCTCGCGGCGGGTAATGGAAAAAGTGGGGATGAGATACCAGCATAACCTCCAGGATTCCGATCGAGTATATTATTCGGTAGTGCTTTTTTGTAAAGGGCGGAGAAAAATAGTAAAATAGAGCGACGATCGTGAAAGAGGAATGATGGAATGA
>NZ_JAUBVJ010000167.1:0-2273 GCF_036702785.1 Microcoleus sp. AR_TQ3_B6
CCGCAAATGCTATCACTGCCGCGATCGCCCAACAGCAGATCGTTGCCAGTACCCCCCACCAGAACGTCATTGCCCTTACCGCCGCAAACCGTATCATTGCCCAAGCCGCCGCTTAAAGTATCGGCAGCATCTCCGGCGTTCAACAAGTCGTTGCCGGCACCGCCGCATAGCAAATCGCGTCCAGTCGAGTCAGGGTTAGACTGGTCAAAACTGCCTCCAAACAAGCAGTCGTTACCCTGAGTCCCAACTAGAGTGTCATTGCCTTTGTCGCCCCAAATCAAGTCATCGTCTTTGCCGCCGATGGCCACATCTGAGCCCTTACCCCCGAAAATGCGATCGTCGCCGGCATTGCCGTTGAGGTAATCATTGCCATTGCCGCCAAACAGCCTGTCTTTGTCTGCATTCGGACCAAGGGGGATATTGCTGGGCAGTCCCCCGTAAATATTGTCGTTGCCGAGGAAGCCCAGCAGAATGTCGTCGCCGTTGAAACCGTTGATAGCGTCGTTGAGATTGCTGCCCGTGAGGAAATCGCTGTCGTCAGTGCCGTTGAAAGTGCGATCGACTGAATTCGGGCCTGGAATTAAACCGATCGCGGGTAGGGTAATCTGTTGGCAAATGCAATCGCGATCGTCTGGAATCGGAGTTGGCGTCGGAGTCGGAGTTGGAGTCGGAGTCGGAGTTGGAGTCGGAGTTGGAGTCGGAGTCGGAGTTGGAGTCGGAGTCGGAGTCGGAGTCGGAGTTGGAGTCGGAGTCGGAGTTGGAGTTGCCGGGGGAGTTGCCGTGGGAGTCGGAGTCGGAGTTGGAGTTGGAGTTGCCGTGGGAGTTGGAGTCGGAGTTCCCGTGGGAGTCGGAGTCGGAGTTTCCGTGGGAGTTGGAGTCGGAGTTGGAGTCGGAGTTCCCGTGGGAGTCGGAGTCGGAGTTTCCGTGGGAGTTGGAGTCGGAGTTTCCGTCGGAGTTGGAGTCGGAGTTCCCGTGGGAGTCGGAGTCGGAGTTTCCGTCGGAGTTGGAGTCGGAGTTCCCGTGGGAGTCGGAGTCGGAGTTCCCGTCGGAGTTGGAGTCGGAGTTCCCGTCGGAGTTGGAGTCGGAGGGTTATTGACAATAATGCTTGCCGTCACCGTCGCAGAATCAGCTTTGCCGTCATTAGCTTTGTAGGTAAAAGAGTCTGTCCCTGCAAAACCAGGATTCGGAGTATAAACAAAGGAACCGTTAGCGTTGAGGCCGATCGACCCTGTAGCCGGATTTGTCACCAGAATCGCCGTCAGCGGGTCATTCTCTGGGTCTGTATCGTTGATTAAGACTCCCAAACCCGTCACGTTGAGACCCGTATTAAAAGCAGTAGTATAGCTGTCTGGATTGGCTGTAGGCGGGTTATTGTTGACGTTTACAGTGACGGTAGCGGGTGCAGAGTTAACTATCCCGTCGCTGACTGTGTAGGTAAAGGTGTCTGTTCCAGAAAAGCCTGGGTTAGGAGTATAAGTGAAAGAACCGTTTTTGTTGAGGGCGATCGAGCCTTTAGTTGGGTTTGCAGCCACCGCAGCACTTAGTGTGTCCAAGTCTGAGTCCGAGTCGTTGGCTAAAACTCCCGGCACTGTTACGCTGAGGACTTTTCCCGCGCTGATGGTGTAGGTGTCAGGTTGTGCTGTGGGCAGACTGTTAGTGACATTGATATTTGCCGAAATTGCCGGTGAAGTAGCAGCCCCATCGCTGACAGTGTAGGTGAAGCTATCGAGTCCAACAAATCCAGGATTCGGAGTATAAATAAACGAACCATCATTATTCAATCCGAGAGTGCCATTTTTGGGATTTGTGACTTTAGTTGCAGTCAATAAATCCCCCTCTAAGTCGCTATCGTTAGCTAAAACTCCTGTCGCAACTGGCACGTTGAGGGTTCGATCGTGCAGGGTTTTGTAATTGTCGCTCTTTGCCTGCGGCGGCTGATTGCCGACATTAATACCTATCTGAGCAGACGCAGACGTTAAGGTTCCGTCGCTGACGCTGTAGCTGAATACCTCGAAGCCGACAAAACCCGGATTGGGAGTATAGCTAAAGGAACCGTCTGGGTTGAAATTGACCTTGCCGTTACTGGGGGCTGATAGCAGTTTGGCACTCAAGGGGTCGCCGTCGGGGTCGAAGTCATTGGCCAGAACTCCGGGAAATTCCACATTGAGTGTCTTGTCGCCAGGAGTGTAGTAACGATCGCTATTTGCCTGCGGGTGCTGATTAGTGACATTAATATTTACCCCAGCAGACCCAGACGTGAAGGTGCCGTCGCT
>NZ_JAUBVJ010000167.1:2373-2872 GCF_036702785.1 Microcoleus sp. AR_TQ3_B6
TCGGAGTCGAAGTCATTGGCCAGAACTCCGCGGGGGAATAGGACATTGAGTGTCTTGTCGTGAGGAGTGTTGTAACGGTCGCTATTTGCCTGCGGGTGCTGATTAGTGACATTAATATTTACCCCAGCAGACCCAGACGTGAAGGTGCCGTCGCTGAGGCTGTAGCTGAAGTTGTCCAAACCGAAAAAACCCGGATTGGGAGTATAGCTAAAGGAACCGTCAGAGTTGAAAATGACCTTGCCGTTACTGGGCAATGATTCGAGTGTGGCACTCAAGGGGTCGCCGTCGGAGTCGAAGTCATTGGCCAGAACTCCGCGGGGGAATAGGACATTGAGTGTCTTGTCGTGAGGAGTGTTGTAACGATCGCTATTTGCCTGCGGTGGTTGGTTGGTTGGCAAGTTAGTGACCTCGAGGTTCACCGGAATCGGGGCAGACGGCGATACCCCGTCGCTGACGGTGTAAGTAAAGTTGTCAAAGCCTGCAAAACCGGGATTGGGAG
>NZ_JAUBVJ010000167.1:2972-6625 GCF_036702785.1 Microcoleus sp. AR_TQ3_B6
CTTGGGGGCCAAATCGAGTTTGGCAGTCAAGGCGTCGCCGTCCAAGTCGTCGTCATTGGCTAAGACTCCGGGGGCTGACAGGTTGAATACCTTGTCGTGGGGAATTCTGTAACGGTCTGATTCTGCCCCGGGCGGAAAGTTATTGACCTCGAGGTTCACCGAAATCGGGGCAGACGGCGATACCCCGTCGCTGACGGTGTAAGTAAAGTTGTCAAAGCCTGCAAAACCGGGATTGGGAGTATAGCTGAAGGAACCGTCGCTGTTAAAAACTACCTTGCCAAACTTGGGGGCCAAATCGAGTTTGGCAGTCAAGGCGTCGCCGTCCAAGTCGTCGTCATTGGCTAAGACTCCGGGGGCTGGCAGGTTGAATACCTTGTCGTGGGGAATTCTGTAACGGTCTGATTCTGCCCCTGGCGGCAAGTTAGTGACATTGAGCTCCACCGGAATCGGCGCAGACGGCGATACCCCGTTGCTGGCGGTGTAAGTAAAGTTGTCAATGCCTGCAAAACCGGGATTGGGAGTATAGCTGAAGGAACCGTCGCTGTTAAAAACTACTTTGCCAAACTTGGGGGCCAAATCGAGTTTGGCAGTCAAGGCGTCGCCGTCGAATTTGTCGTCATTGGCTAAGACTCCGGGGGCTGGCAGGTTGAATACCTTATCGTGGGGAATGCTGTAACTGTCTGATTGTGTCCATGGTTGCTGGTTGGTCACGTTAATGACAAAAGTCTGGCTAGCCGAAGTATCGATACCGCCGTTAGCTATACCACCATTGTCTCTGAGGGTTAAATTAATAGTAGCGGTGCCAATCAAACCCGCCAGCGGCGTAAAAGTCAGTTGTCCCAAAGAGTCGATCGCAGGTAGTACGCTGAATAAAGCAGTATCGTCATTCCCTACTACTACCTGAAAACTAACAGTTTGTGCCGACTCGTTGGCGGGGCCTGGGGAAATGGCTGTCGCCCATCCAGGAAAGGTTTGCGGTCCTGCGTTGTGGCTGACGATTAAGTCGCCCCCTTTAATAAACGAGGGTGCGTCGTTAACTGGATTGACAGTAATTGTAGCCGTCTCGCTTTCGCTGCTAAACGGCGATGTGCTGCCGTTTACCGACACGTTTACCCCCGTGGTGCCGCTAGCAATGTTATCGCTTGTATCCCAAGCCCGGAAAGTTAGGCTGGATGACGTTCCAAAGTAATCTTGATTCGGTACGAAACGAACCCTCGGTTCTGCGCTTTTGACTGCTACGTTTTTTAATTCAAAACTGGCCGATGCAGAGGTAGTGTCGTCCCCAAAAAACAGAAAATTGGCAGTTTTATAGGGGTTAAGCGCGCCCGTGAAGCTAGTGTAGTTGCGCAGGGGACGGTTGTTCAAAATCGCCGTGCCGTTGCGAAACAGCGTGAAGTTGTCGCCTAAAACTGCGAGTTCATAACTGCTTAGTTGGGTTGTATCGCCAAACCAGCGGTCGCCAGAAGCATTGGCAGTATCATGAGTAAAAAGCGGCCCCGAGTCGGAAATCCCATCTTTTTGTACCCAAATCTCGTTGTCCCAAAAACCAATTTCTACACCTTTTTGACCGTCGGAACTAATAGCTACAAGGCTGAAACCGGCGCGGTCTGAAAGATTGTCTCCGTTTTTGTCGCTGTCTGCAAAAGTGTGACTTTCGCTGTTAATTT
The DNA here is from genome assembly GCF_036702785.1 of Microcoleus sp. AR_TQ3_B6. Classification (NCBI taxonomy): domain Bacteria; kingdom Bacillati; phylum Cyanobacteriota; class Cyanophyceae; order Oscillatoriales; family Microcoleaceae; genus Microcoleus; species Microcoleus sp. AR_TQ3_B6. The sequence continues at coordinate 4,640 of NZ_JAUBVJ010000167.1, forward strand.
TGACATCAAAACGCACGCGATAACCTAAAGTGCGATCGAGAACTGGCACCGCCGAATTTTTAGGACTAAAAGCTAAACTTGGAAATCCCAGGGTGTGAGTGCTGTAACCTGCATAAATACTTTGATTGGCAAGGCTGTTGAGGGTAGTCGAACCCCCATTTAAAGTTTGACTAGCAACTGGACCTATCAAAGGATTAGCCTGATTAACATTTCCTAAAGCCATCCAAGGTTGACTTGCAGGTGGAGTTCCCAATTGACCTGCGTATAGAGATGTCCAGCCTAGTAGCGTGGCGTTAGTATCAGAAACAGCACCAAAAGGCGTCCAAGAATTGCCGCCGTTGACAGAGTATTGCCAAGTGCCATTACTGTTGTCGGCGCCGGTGACAGCAATAGCTTGAGGGTCACTGTTAATATCAGTAACTAAACCGCTGATTAAGGTAGAAATTGGCGTACCCGTGTTGCTTGCTGCCGGGGTATCTTCATTAATAGCTGTCAGTGTTGGGAAACCGGAATTGTTTAAAACTGGTGCAGCGTAGTGACTACCTAAATCGCCTACTGTATTTTGAGGAAATCCTTGCCATTGCAGGCTCGGACTGAAGGTATCATTAGGATTGGGATCGCCATCGGTGACATTTCGAGTGCGACGCAGGGTGTTGTCTGCCGTACTGATAAGTCCTGTTCCCCATTCTGTAGCCGGAGCGACTCCAATTTGACCGATCGAGTCTACAACTTGACCTCCAGAGCCCCCTTTTCTCAGTACAATTGCATCGTTGCCGTTGTACCAGCCAAATTGATCGGTAGTAGTTTGATCGGCTTGGTCAATGATAGCTTGAAAAGTCCCGTTATTTAGTGCTAGAACATAGACATCACCAGCAGCGACTGTTCCCGTTAAAACAAAGGTTTGATCCGGCACCGTTTGGCCGTTAAAATATGTTGGTACGACATAATTTGACGCTGCTAAGTTAATTGGCGCTGTAGTACCGTTGTATATTTCTAAAGCTTTATTATTGCCGCTACCTTCTACGTACTCCGAGAAAAATATATCTAATGACGACATGATAAGAGTAAAAGTTATGTATACAAAAATTCTACTATTTCATTATTTTTGTGTCAAGTAATCTTTTTTAGAGGTTTACCAAGTTGATAAAACTCATATTTTTTAGTGAGCGAGGTTTGGCAATCATTATAAACTGCCCGACTTAAGATTGACTGCCTAAAAGTTTTTCTACTACCAATCCTTTCTGAATTGCGAACACTGCTGCTTGAGTGCGCTTGCGGAATTCTAACTTTTGCAAAATCCCGTGCACTGAACCCGCACAGTCCCCGGAGCAATGTACAATATTTGTGGAATTTCCTGATTGCTTTTTCCCCCCGCAACTAAAGCCAAGATTTCCTGTTCTGGCTTCGTCAGCCGATTTTCTAAAACTTCTGATTTTGACCCTACTTTCACTGGCTCAGGATTAGCAAAAACCGCCCGAATTTCCGCAGTTACCGCTTGCTCCTACCACGAAGCACCCGCTGCTACTGCTCGAATTACCCAAACCAAAGTTTCCGCCGCAATTCCCTTGAGGCAATATCCCTGAGCTCCGGCTAAAATCAACCTTGTTCTTAACTTTGGCATTTGCTAATTTTGCCGAAGCGGTGGCCCAAGGGCGCGGCTAAGCCCAAGCAGATGCGCGGAGATCGACCAAAGCTGACACAACAGCCCGCCAACTCCTACCAGACGGTTCATTTCAAGAAGTTGGTTCAACATCCCTGAGATGCGGCCACCAAATTAAAGCGATCGCAGGCGATGTTATTCCTTCCGAGGGCGAAGTGATTGCGGGTTCAGTCATTCGGTACACCACAAGCATTCTTAGGATCGCGAATTAAATAACTTACAATTTTAATTATTATTGTGGGATGGGCGTCCCGCCCGTCCAAAAAGGACAGGCGGGACGCCCATCCCACTTTCAAGAGTGGAAGTTATTTAATTCTCATTCCTTA
>NZ_JAUBVJ010000168.1:0-6285 GCF_036702785.1 Microcoleus sp. AR_TQ3_B6
AAGTCATTTTATCAGAAGGGCTTGAGAGCCATAAAGCTTATAGGGCAAGCACTTTAGCTTCATTGTCGCCCCCTGAATCAAGGAAGTCTGATTGGGAGCATCCCGGTTTTGTAAAAGTGCTATCCAGAGAGGATAATAGGTAGAGCGTCAACAAAAGCGTGAACTGCATTTGTAGGAGGAGTGGCTATGACCCCTGAACAGAAGGAGCGTTTAAAAGCTTGTGCTGCTGAGATTGCCGAGATTATGTACACAAATACTCCGGTCTCAGAATTATCAAGTCTGGAAACAATCGAAAAGCATATTCGAGAGCAATGGCTAGAATTAGTCGGGCCGGAGGTTGGTTTTTTTTTATCAAACAGGCAACAGGAACAGAATCAGGACGGTCTCGCACAGTAAAAAGTTGCATTGGTAAACTAATAATTACTGAAAAACAAGCCGAAAAATAGGGAGTGAAAAAATCTACTCGTTTAGCTCCATTATTTGAAAAATGCTGCCTCCGTCAGGTGGCTAATCTCTCTGATGAGAAAGCCGAGAGTGAAATAGAAGCCCAGACGGGAGTGCATATAGGTCACACTTGTTTACACCGATTAGTGGAAAAGCAAGAATGGGCGCCCAGAATAGCTACTTCGGAGGTAAGGGAAACCAGTGTGGATGGGGGGAAAGTCCGTCTCAGAAAAGAAGAGGGAGAGGGCAGTCACTGGCTTGACTATAAGGCTGTGCGACTGCACGACAGTTATTACGGGGCATTTTTTCTTGAGAATCAAGGGTTAATTAATTATGTGAACAGTCAGCCTTTATCAGAGGTACTAACCTGTTTGGGAGATGGCCATGATGGCATTTGGAATATCATTGTCCAGTTGAATCCTGACGGGGCCGGGCGGGAAATTTTAGATTGGTATCACTTAGTTGAAAATCTATGTAAGGTCGGTGGCTCGTTGAAGCGTCTGGCGCAGGGTAAGGAGTTTCTGTGGCAAGGACGAGTCGAGGAAACCATCAATTTATTTAAGTCTTGCCGTCAAAAACAAGCCCAGAACTTTTGTGCTTATTTGGAGAAGCATCGTCGGCGGATTGTTAACTACGAGCAATTGTCAACACAAAAGGTTTGCTCGCCGAGGTTCGGGAGCTGTAGAGTCGGCAGTAAAACAAATTGATAGAAGGTTGAAAATTTCAGGAGCGCAGTGGGTGATGAAAAATGTCAATCAAATGCTTAAGCTTCGGTGCGCCTACCTTAACGGATCAATATCGGTTTGATACTCAAAAGCGCAAAACCGGGATGCTCCCAGTCTGATTCCTGATGCTCTGGGCGAGGTACTCTCAATCGGAACTTCATTGATTTGAGATATTCCCACCCCCGTTGACGGCAGACTTTGTAACCTTTGAGTTCGCTCATCCAATCGGCTACTTTGGGACCATTCCATAGCCCGCCATCCGGAGGGGGTTGTTGTAGGACTTGCCACAATAAAGCAAGTTCTGCCATTATTTAGTAGAGGGTCGCGATCGGTATTTTGGCAGCGCCGATCTCCCTTGCGATTCGGGTCCTAAATAGTTGTATCCCCAGACTAATTCATAAATCCAACCTCGACTATAACCTGTCACCGCCATTACGAATGCGGTGCTTTTCCCGCAAGCTAGTAGCCAAATTATTTGGTAATGATGAGCCACCGTCGGTGTTTTGGCTTGACGGAAACGAGGTTGTAGCTCTTCAAGGCTCAGATGGGGCGCGATCGTGATTCGTCTTGGCATCTGAATTCACAGGGGTGATGTCTCTTAAGATCGTATCACGGTCAATCGACCGGACATGATATTACACCTGCTCCATTATCTCAAACAATTGCCCCGTCTGGGTTTTCCCTCGGTTGTCACCCTCTCAGGCGGGCGATATATGCTGGGAATTAATAGTTGTCAATGGTCGGATTTTTGACGTTTTATGGGTGAAGAAGATTTAATTCATGCCCTCACGTTAATTTTTATGGATTCCTAACTGGGTGATGCGATTATTGCACAGATTTTTGGGTGTTTCTACTCACTATTATCTGGGATGATTCACTTTTGTGCACTCAATCCGCGTATGTACCAGTTGGGGGTGCGGAATGTGGGTTCGAGCGACTCTTTTTCTCTTGATTGATTGACTTTTGAACGATCGAGTAGTTACGGATTTGGTTGCTGCTTAATCTTAAGCTCTCCCCGAAGTGACAAAAGAGGGATAACTGTAGTAGTATTTTAGGAAATTGGTATAAGTCCTGTAGGATTCATTTTGTGTACTCCTTGACTTGAGTTTTGGTCTAATTAGCTTTAGCAGCGTCTTGCCCTTGGTTTTCAGCTAAAGCAGCAGCTGGGTCGGCGATCGCATCCGGTAGTTCCTCTTCTAGCAGACGCAGGCGCGGGTACTGGTAGGCGACAACCGTTATCAGCATGGTCAGCACTCCCAATGTCATGAACATCAGACCAATGCCGCGCCCCGGTCCAACGCCGATGAGCTGTCCCATACTTCCAGCTAGGAGTCCACCAGTGGTCATTAGGGGCTCGAAGACCCGGTCAGCTAGGGGTCCGGCGACGACATAAGCGAGCGGTAGGGATGACCCTGCGATCATTCTCATTAAGGCGAAAACTCTTCCTTGCACATCGAGTGCGACTTTTCTTTGGAAGATGACTTGGATAGACCCATTAATGATTGGTAGACCCAAGCAGAAGAAAAAGGTGGCGAGGGCGAAGAGCTGGGCTGAGGGTCGTAGTCCGGCTACTATAACGCATAGTCCGCTTAACAGCATGAAGCCAAACACGCTTTTGATCAGGCGCAATGGTCCTCCCCAGGTACTCATCACCACGCTACCGACCAGCATACCGCTACCTCCGATCGACAGCACAGTGCCGAGGATGGCAGGTGAGGCGAAGGACAATACCAGCGGCGTGGCTAGCACCTCAATAACTCCCATAAGGAAGTTGTTGATTGCCAAGAATATCAGTAGCCCCACTAGCCCCGGTCTTGCCCTGATATAGATCCAGCCGTAGCTAGCCTCGTGTAGCAGCGACCCTTTCCCCACTTCGCTGCCAGCTACAGTCTTTGCTTCAGGAAACCGGGCGCTCAACAGCGTGACTAAAGCGAAGAGGAAGGTGGCAAAGTCAAGCAGTATAATCCCCTGAATCTGAATCGTCACGATCAGAACACCTGCCAGCACTGGTGAGATGAGTTGGCCAACAGATTGCCCCAACTGAATCAGGCCGCTGGCGCGGCCCAGATGCTCCTTGGGCACTAATAGCGTAGTCACAGATGAATAGGCTGGCCACTGGAAGGCATTACAGGTGGAGCTGGCGGACATGGCTAAGCAGATGTGCCAGACTTCAAGCCGACCAGCCAAGAGCATCAACACGAGAAACAGGATGCTCAAACCTGCCCCGCAGTCACTTAGCAGCATAGTCCAGCGCAGGTTCCATCGGTCTACCAGAGCGCCTGCGATTGGGGAAATCACGATCGCTGGCAAGGTCGTGGACAAAGCAATGAGGGCAAACTGGGTGACAGATCCGGTGCGCTGATACACCCAGATACCCAAGGCGAAGCCAGTGAGACCCGAGCCTATCAGGGAGACCATTTGTCCCAACCAGATGAGGAGGAAGACTGACATTGCCGGTCTAGTGTGTTGAACCATCTCCTTTTCCTCAATCATTCGCTTGCGGCCGATCGAGGCAAGCACGCAGATGTTCCGCAAGAACCTGGACATGAGGTTTGCGAACCATTGTCTCGTGATTGCCAGGAACCCAGTGCACATCTACTCCTTGAGTGGCTAACTCTCCCCAGCCAAGTGTTAAGTCCTCGCAGTCTGCGACTGCTACCTCGCTGGCTCGGAAGAGGGTGACCCTGCCCGGATAAGGTTGGGGTATATAGGCTTTTCCGGCGTAGATGTGGCTTTTTAAAATCTGCACTAGACGTCGTGCCTGAGCCAGCTCCAAATCTGGAGGGATCAGGTCGAGCTGCCTTGCTTGCTCTATCACATAGAGTAGCTGCTCGTCTGGTTCAAGTTGCCGGATGTACTCTAGTGAAAGGGAAATTTGTTCGCCAAGTATCTTTACCAAGAAAGCTATGTCGTCGAGTTCCTGGTACTCTTCATCAGCCACATTTAGACCAGTAGAGGCATCTAGCAACCCCAAGAAGGATACCTGCTCACCTCGCGCTTGGAGCTGCTGGGCCATCTCGAAGGCTACGAGACCACCAAAACACCAGCCTGCAAGACAGTAAGGACCGTGTGGCTGAACAGACTGGATCGCTGCGATGTAATGAGCCGCCATGTCTTCTACCCGAGCATAAGACTTCTGTTCCTCATCGAGTCCCAGTGATTCCAGCCCATAAAAGGGTTGTTCTGAACCTAGATAACTTGCTAAATCGATGTACGACAGGACAGTGCTAGCACCTGCATGGACGCAGAACAAGGGTCGCTTAGGACCGTTTGGCTGAATCGCTACTAAAGTAGACCAGGACGGGGAATCTGTTTGCTGGCGGAGAATACTCGCTAGATGTTCAATAGTCGCACCTTGGAAGAGTGTTGCTAAGGGGAGATTTTTTCCGAACTTCTGCTGAATTCGCTCCATCAGGGTTATGGCCACAAGCGAATGACCACCGAGGTCAAAGAAATTGTCCCGTACTCCCACACAATCGACATTAAGGACATCTTGCCAGATTTGTGTTAGCTGTAGTTCCAAGGCATCCCGTGGTGCCAAAAAGGTCTCTTCCAGTTCTCGTTGATTACCTTTTTGAAGAGATTTGACTTTGGGAATATGATCTGAATGAATTTTGCCTAGAAGTGTTGTAATCTGTTGATCGGGAACCGCAACAATGCTATTCAATAAAGCCAAGAAATGATCCAGAATTAGGGTAATGTCGAGGCTGTCCAAACGGTAGCTATCGTAAATAATCTTAAATTCCAGCGTTGAACTTGGGATTACCAGAAGGGTTAAAGCATATTTGGTTTGTGCCCCTTTAGAAAAAACATTATGTACGTCAATAGCTAGGTCTGAGGACTGTCCTATTGATGAATCAGCCGGATAGTTCTCAAAAACCAAAATGCTCTCGTACAACGGTAATGAACTTGGCACTTCACTCCATTGATGGACTTGCCCTGCGGAGCAGTATTCATAGGCTTGTTGCTCTATTTGTTGGCTCTGGATATTTTTAAGCCAAGTCCAGAGGAATGCATCTGGAGAAACCTTTATCCGTAGAGGCAAGGTATTAATGAAGAGTCCTATCATAGATTCGACTCCTGCTAAGTCCGGCGGACGACCGGAAACGGTGGTTCCAAAGACCACATCTTCCTCACCGCTATATCGGTTCAAAAGCAATGCCCAGACTCCTTGCACTAGATTGTTCAGGGTCAGGTGATGTTGCTTTAGCAAAGACTGTAGCGCTGCTGTAGCTGATGCACTCAAGACAGCTTTCTGTTCCCCATAGCGCTCTTTTTGGTCAGAAAAACTACTGGATTCTGCTTCTATTCCTAGTGGGGTTGGTTTGGCAAAACCTTGAAGCTTATTACGCCAAAATGCCTCCGCTTGTGACAAATTCTGCTGTTTGAGCCAAACTATATAGTCCTTAAAGGGACGGCTTGGTTGCAGTGACAAATCTCGATTTGTGCAAAACGCCTTATAGAATGCAAGTACTTCCTTCAGGATCAGAGGCAGGCACCAGCCATCCATCAGAATATGATGTTGGGTCCAGAGAAAGTGATATGTGTTCTCGGCTATCTGGAAAAGCCCTAACCGCATTAGTGGGGGTTTGGTAAGGTTGAAACCCTGACAGCGATCTGCACTGAGAACAGCTTCTAATTGTTCTTGCTGTTTGGAGGAAGACAACCCTCGCCAATCTTGCTTCTCCAAGGTGACTTCTACCCGTTGAAGAACGAACTGAAGAGGTTGTTCCTGATTTTTCCAGACAAAGCCTGTTCTTAAGAGTGAATGCCGCTCGACAACGCGCTGCCAAGCTTGTTCAAAGCCTCGAAGATTTAAATCTCCATGCAAGGTCACCATTAACTGCTCGATGTGTATTCCTGACCCTGGAGCGGATAACGTTTCAAAGAGCATCCCCTGTTGCGAAAGAGAAAGGGGATAAATAGCTTCAACATTTTTCTTACTCATTTAATCCTCCATGCTACCTAGGTCTATTTCTGCCAGGACTTCGTCAAGTTTTTCTTGGTTGACGTTAATTTCGGGAAAATCAGAAGGCGTATAACCGCCTGCCTCAGGAGATTGGCAATAGGTAATGAGCTCTCGCAGAGCCGCTACAAAGTTTTGGGCTAGACCCTC
>NZ_JAUBVJ010000169.1:0-6211 GCF_036702785.1 Microcoleus sp. AR_TQ3_B6
ACGTCGCTTTTATCAACTTGGAATGCGGGCTGCAACCCTTATGAAGTCTACTTCTTAGACCTCTTTGTTACCCCCCCAGGTAGCACTACAAGTAAACAAGGAGTTAGACACACAGAGAAAACGCGAAAAGCTCCCGGCAACAAATTTATAAAAATACAAAAAGTTACACTTAAAGAAAGCAGAGTGTAAACAACTTTTAGAGTAATTAAACAAAAAAAAAGTATCCCTTATTGAAAAATTAACAATACTTAAATGAAAAGCAAAAAAATAAGCTAATGAAAGTGAAAAGTTTTTGTCCGATCCTCAGAATAATGGATGAATTAAAAGAAAACTTTAGACAAATTTTTGAAAAAACAACAAATTGGTTAAAGGCATTATTTAGGTTCTTCCGTACTTATTGTGCTAAAATGTTAATAAATAGTTCAAAAACAAGCTTTGCAGGAATAAAATATGAAAAAGTTAATGACAAATATACTAAATTTACCTGGCGTGATAGTAGAAGATTACAAACAGACAGCAGAAACATTGATTTTAGTAGTAAAATCACAAACAAAAACAGCAAACTGCCCTCTTTGCGGTCAATGTAGTCATCATTTACATCAAAATTACAGATATTTAGTGAGAGATTTACCGATGGGAGATAGAGAAGTAGTACTGAGAGTAAATCGGCGCAGATTTAAGTGTAAAAATTGTCGCAAACCTTTTAATGAAAGGTTGGATTTTCTCGAATAAAATAAAAATTTTACAAATAGGTATGCACAAAGTATTGCTGAACAAGTTGTCCATAGTGACATTAAGAACGTGGCTAAAAATAATAAATTAACAGAAGAAGAAGTGTGGTCAATGGTAAAAAATGTAGCCAATAAAGTATTACCTGTGGATGTAAAAAAGTTACAGAAGTTAGGCATAGATGAAATTAGTTTAGTAAAAGGACAAGGAAAGTTTATAGTTGTATTAGTAGATTTAAAGACACATAAGTTAATAGGTTGAGTTGGCGATAGAAAACAGGCGGCAATCGAAAAGAAGATGCTTGAATGGGGAGAAGAAGTCTTAAACCCGATTGAAGAAATAAGTATGGATATGACGGGTAATTATAAATCCTTAGTCAAAAAACTTTGCCCGAATGCTAATGTAACAGTAGATAGATTTCATGTGACAAAAATGATTCATCAGCCATTAAATCAGGCGAGAATCGACCAATAAAAGGCATCATCAGCGCTAAAAATGAAAAAAAAAGCACAATTATTGGATAGTTTAAAAGGAAGTAAATATACATTGTTTAAACTAAAAAAAAACTTGTCCAACGAACAAAAATTAAAATTAAAACAAGTAAAAAGTGTTTCAGAAATACTAGAAAATAGGCACATTTTAAAAGAAGAGTTTCACGGTTTATTTGAAAAGAGTAATAATTTGGGTGATGGGATATTAGAATTAACCGATTGGTTAAAAAAGGCACAACCATACTATAAAAAAAGTACAGAAACAATCAAAAGATGGTTCGGAGAAATTGTGGGGTATTTTGAATCAAAACTAATGGAATAGTAGAGGGAATTAATACTAAATTAAAGCTATTAAAAAGGTGTGGTTTTGGTTTGAGAAATTTAATAAACTTTGAAATACGGGCATTACTTCTTTGGCATTTTCCTAAAAAAAAAGCACAATAAGTACGGAAGAGCCGGAAATTTTGGCATCTTTCACCGATCGCGTCATTGGTTTTCTCACCGGATGGTCTTGGATTTTACATTCTTTATCTCTATCACATCTTTAAAAAAATGGTATAAGTGCGCGGAAATGCTCAGGCACTCTATTAAATTATTAATACATTACCTAAAATTTCAGGATGTTCCCGTTCCGGCAGTATTCATACCTTGATTCAGCAAGGCCCTGTTTTTGATAATCACCTGATTTACTGGGCACGGAATAAGACGACGACGACTCGCCAGGCGGCGATTGATTCTCCCTTGACAGTGTTATTAAATGAGGTCGAATTATATCAAGTCCGGTAGCACCGGACTTGTATAATGGGGGTGTAGTTAAGGGGCGCGCGCGATCAAATCATTATGGGCAAACGTCTGGTTATTGAACCACATCTGTCAATCGCAGAACTGGAGAGTCACTACCGAACGGCCTGGGACCCAATTGAACGGACTCGCTACCAAATTGTCTGGCTGCTAGCTAGAGGATTTGTGACCGAAGAGGTAGCTTCAGTCACGGGCTACTACCGAGACAGAATTCGGAAAATAGCCCGTCGTTACAACCAAATGGGTCTGCCTGGATTAATCGATCGCCGTCGCATTCATCCAGGTCGCGAGCCAATGTTATCAGATATTGAACAAGCGCATCAAAGGCCAAGCACTTGACGGGTTAGCGGACGATGGTGGACTGTGGAATGGTCGTGCATTTGCCGATTGGGTAGCACAATTGACAGGAAAACCGATTCATAGGCAGCGTGGTTGGGAGTATTTGCGACAGATGAACTTTAGACAAAAAGTGCCACGACCTGTTCGCGACGAAGCTGATATTGAGCAACAGTTTGAATGGAAAAAAAACTCAATGTGAAACAGGCGCGAATGCAAGCAAAATACCCCAAAGCGGACATCGAAGTTTGGGCAATGGATGAACATCGATTAGGACTCAAACCAATACAGCGACGTGTCTGGGAACAGCAAGCAGAACAACCAATTGCTGCTGCTAAATGGCGTTTTCAATGGCTATGGCTCTACGGATTCGTTCATCCTGAATCTGGAGAAACTTACTGGTGGATTCTACCACTCGTCAATATCGACCTCTTCAACAGAGCTTTGGCAGATTTTGCACAACATTTTGGTGTGGGTAAGAACAAGGGTATCATCTTAGTTCTCGATCGAGCAGGTTGGCACACTAGGGACAAAGTAAAAATTCCTAAAGGAATTCATTTGTTTTTTCTGCCTGCTTATTCTCCTGAATTACAGCCTGCTGAACGTTTGTGGCCTCTGACAAATGAACCAATTGTCAATCGCTCTTTTGAGTCGTTGGATGAACTCGAAGTTGTGTTATTCGAGCGCTGTCGTCGTTTGCTTCAACAACAAGAATTAATCCGTGGTTTTACTTTCTTTCATTGGTGGCCGTGCCCCGCCACTGGGTCAGGCGTAAGAGACCAACAACTCAACTCATTAGCTCGCTCGCCGTAACAGCACTTGCCCCAGATAATTGGGGTAGCGATCAAGCACGCCCTGCCTTCAAAGAGAACGTCAACAGTCGCTGGTATTAGTCTCTCGTAGAGCTTCCAAGCTTGTCGGCAGCGACTGTTGCCGTTCAACAATGCAAGAAAAAATACTCCTGACAAAAGCCATTTCAAACAAAATAGCGACCGCCAGATTATACAAGTCCGATACAACCGGACTTGATATTACCCAAAATGCGCCATCTCTTCCCCGGCAGAGCGGAATGGCACATCACGACTCGCGCCTATGATAAGGCGTTGAGGGAGACATTGGGGTCGAGCCGAGATACGTGTAATTTAGTGCCACCAATTTTGATTGGACTGAATTTGACCTATATCACTCAAAAGTTATGGTCTGAAACCCCTATTCTTTCGTAGGAGACGATCGCTCAAATGACCTGAAACCATTTGATTAGTTGCCTTGCTGCGCAGCTAACCAGGATTTTGGGCAGCAGGAGCTTAACGTCTAGAATCATTGTATAGCAACTGTTTTCGAGATCCATGGCACTATTTTACACGTATCTTGGCTCAACCCCAAGTAAGCCTAGACATGAGAAGGAGTTCTCTCTACCCGACAACAAAAGCAAATTAGTTTACATCTGACTGCCAATGCGGTGCAATGCCGTAAGTTTGGAAAACCGTCTTGGTGGAGGTCGGATACCGATCGTAGCCGAGTAAACGGTTGATAATCACCGAGTTGCGGTAACGTCCAAGTCCCAAATCGGGTGCGGAAATGCCATGGGTATGCATCTCGCCGTTTTGCACGAAAATATCGCCAGATCCTTCGATACGGGTTTGCAAGGTGTAGTCCCGGCTCACCAGCGGTTTTCGCGCGCTGTCGAATTCAATCAAGTGGAGTATCCCATTCAAACACTGCGGCAAGGTGCAGTTATAACCCGAACCGAGCACTACTGCTTCGGTCGATAGCTGGAACGGGCGATCGAGGTCGATATGGTGGAAATCCAACTTCCAACTGTTTTTCTCGGCATGCGCGGCAGTCAACTCACTGCGAGCCTGAATTACAACTTTCGGCGCAGCATCAATGGATCGAATATAAAGGCAGTCATAGATTTCTTTGATAGTACTGGAGGAGATGCCCTTGTACGAATTGCCTTGGGCCGCCAAAAGTGATTGGCGACGTGATTCAGACAAACCGTAAAAATATTCTATATAATCCGGTGAAAAGTGCTCCAAGACCAGCTTCGAGTATTCCAACGATAAAAAGCCGCGACTGCGGGTCAACCAGTTAAGCTCGTAGTCGAAGGTTAGTTGATCCGGGAGCAAATCTAAGAAACACTCGGCAGCGCTCTGGCCGCTGCCGATCACAGTGATACTTCGTTTCTTCTGCAACTCGGATTTGGCAAATTTATAGCTTGCAGTATGGATGAAATCGCGGTCGTTCAGGTGGTGCTTAAGTGCGTGCGGCACAGTGGGGTTGGTTCCCACGCCCAAGACCACGTTGCGAGTGTAGTGCTGGGTTATCCGATCGATCGCGACGTTGCGAACCGTGACGCAATATACGCCGTCAGACTCGGAAACATCCACCACTTCATGTCCGAATTGAAGACTTTGTAGGCGATTTGCGACCCAACGGCAATAGCGGTTGTATTCGTTACGCGGAATGTGGAAGGTTTCGTAAAAAGAAAATTGATACAAGCGGCCATAGGTGTGTAGGTAATTCAGAAAACTATACGGACTGGTAGGGTCGCTCATGGTGACCAAGTCTGCGAAAAACGGCACTTGTAGATAACAATCTTCTAATAGAAGACCTTCGTGCCACGAAAATTCATGCTTAGTGTCGAAGAACACACTTTTATGGGTATCTATGGAGCTTAGTAAGGCTGCCAGCCCGAGATTAAACGGTCCAATGCCGATTCCGATCAAATCAAAAATCTCTTTTTCACCAACATCAAGGGTGTGAGTGCTATTTTGCATATTCATGTTTTTTTTCCGAATCAATGGTCGGCAGGCACAGGGATCTCTCACTATCGCGTAGATGATTCCTGCACCGTGCATTCAAGATAGGCAGATTTTTCGGACAGATTAGTCAAATACGACCTGTTCAATAGGTGGTGTCAGAATTTGATGGTAGGTGATATATACATTTTCCCGCACATAGCCTAACGACTCATACAAACTCTGGGCAATTTCGTTGGTCCTAGCGGTATCAAGCGTTAAGCGTTGCGCACCTTCCCGTGCGAAATAATCTTTAATGTAGTTCATTAGATAGCGAGCATAACCTTTTCGTCGCACGGTTTGGGCGATATACAAATCCGAAAAATAATAGTAGGAACGCAACGTTAACGAGCAAATCGCTGGATAGAGCTGGGAGAACCCCACTGGAATTCTATTGTCGTCGAGCAGCAAAAATATTTTGGAGCGTTTTTGCCTTAGATTTTGCTCGATAAAGGCGCGAGAGATCTCCAAATCGCTTGGTTGCTCATAAAAGATTCGGTAATCGTTGAATAACTCAGCGAGAATATCGAGTTGTGCTTCGGTGCAGTGAATGACTTCCATTAAAACTCCCATGTATTCAGATCAGACAACTTGACCAACTTCAATTTGAACGCCGTTCAGATCCCTGAAAAAAAAGGCACGATATCCACCCAATTGGTTTGTGGCGTAGGGTTGCTTGGTAGTCGGCTCGATGCCAAGCGCTTTCACTCGCTTGAATACATCGTCAATGTCATTCACCATGAAGGCCAAGTGGATACCACATACGTCGTTGTGGTTTGCCACCAAGTGACGACCCTTGGAACTGTGGTGCTCAATCAATTCGAAATTGCGGTTGCCGATGCGCACCATACAGGAATGGTAGTTCGGCTCTTCCACCTTGATGATTTCGCCCACGCCGTCTCCGCTAATGTGGGTGGACTCTTCATAGATTTCCACAACAGTGAGCTTTCGGTAAAATTCAAGGGTCTCATCAATACGGCTCTCCTGAGTTTATGGTGTAAAATGTACCTAATAATACATTTACCGTTATGAGCTTCCATCTAGACTATCTAT
>NZ_JAUBVJ010000170.1:0-4046 GCF_036702785.1 Microcoleus sp. AR_TQ3_B6
ATAGCATCTATAACTGGATGGGATTACATTTTGTCAGCCCTAGCTACTGTTGCATGATTTTTGAAAATTGGTATTACTTGCGGGAAACGATGGCAAAATCCGCACAAAAAAAGGTGCGTTAACCAAGTGTAACGCACCCTAAAACAAACATTCAAAAAGCGCCTTTCCTATCTAGCGAAACATACTGCTAACAGAACTATCTTCGTGAATCCGCCAAATAGTTTCTCCGAGTAAATTCGCTACCGAAAGCACTGTCAACTGCTCAAAACGGTTCTCTTCAAGCACAGGAATTGTATTCGTAACAATTACCTCTTCCAACACCCCGCTAGACAAACGCTCGATCGCCGGATGCGAAAACACCGCATGAGTAGCACAAGCATAAACCTGCCTCGCACCCTCGCGGCGCAACAATCGGGCCCCCTCAGAAATCGTGCCGGCAGTATCGATCATGTCGTCTACCAACACAGCAGTTTTGCCCCTGACATCACCGATAAGATTCATCACTTCTGCCACGTTGTGAGCTTGACGGCGCTTGTCAATAATTGCCAGGGGAGCATCGCCAAGCTTTTTGGCAAAAGCTCTCGCCCTAGCAACTCCGCCCACATCCGGCGAAACCACAACAATATCCGTTAATTGCTTGCTCGCCAGATAATCCAAAAGCACCGGCGAACCGTAAACGTGGTCGAAAGGAATGTCAAAATAACCTTGAATCTGAGCCGAGTGCAAATCCATCGCCAAAATGCGACCGGCCCCAGCTTCAGTAATCAAATTAGCGACCAACTTCGCAGTAATCGACTCTCTTCCGGCCGTTTTGCGGTCAGCCCTAGCATACCCGTAGTAGGGAATGACGGCAGTAATTTGTCTGGCCGAAGCGCGCCGACAAGCATCGATCATAATTAACAATTCCATGAGGCGATCGTTCACTGGGCCACAAGTTGGCTGAATCAAGTAAACATCGCAACCCCGAATCGATTCTTGAATTTGAACGTAGAGTTCCCCATCAGCGAACCGCTTGCGAACCATCGGCCCCAAATCAATCCCCAGATAGCGAGCCACCTCTTGGGCGAGGGGAATATTAGCAGAACCGGAGAACAGCCGCAGACGGTCATGAGCGGAAACCGGCGGCTCGGGAAGCGGAAGCGGTAAAGTAGCAGAACGGATCACAGCAGGCCTCTTGCAGGACGTTTATTCCATCGCTATCTTACCATCGGAAACTAGAAATAATTAGCCAATTCTTTAAGAGATTTAACTTTCCGGGCGGCCACAAGTGTTAAGTTAGGTGAACTGAATAGGAGTTTATTTGGGGGCCCGGCCCGAAGTGCATCCGCCCAAAATTCGATGGAAGCCCGAAGGATCTAGCCCGAGTCCGGGATCGAGGCAATAAAAATGCCACCAACCGGCAATAAACTTGAAAAATACTGTAAAAAAAGTTAAGAATCGGGATCGCACTCCAGATTTTTGATATCGGGCAAAGCAAGGTAGAAATCGATGAGCTTAAGAGAACGCATTGACGCAGAAATCAAAGCAGCGATGAAGTCCAAGGACAAAGTTCGCTTGGAAACAGTTCGCGGCATCAAGAAATTTATTCTCGAAAAAGAAGTCAGCCTCCGTCCTTCCGGGCAAGACTCGCTGACAGAAGCTCAAGAAATGGAAATTTTGATGCAAATAGCGAAACAGCGCCGGGATTCGATCGAACAATACCGCAAAGGTGGCCGCGAAGATTTAGTGGCACAAGAGGAGGCGGAGTTGGCAATTGTTGAAGAGTATTTGCCGCCGCAGATGTCAGACGAAGAGGTGAGTCAAGTCGTTGACGAAGTGATTGCCTCGGTTGGCGCTACTTCTGCAAAAGAAATGGGCAAGGTGATGGGCAAGGCAATGCAGCAGCTTAAGGGCAAAGCAGACGGTAACAGAATTCAAGAGATGGTAAAAGCAAAGCTTAACAGCTAGTTAGCTCTAACTCTTTTCTTGCTGCATTGGCGATCGGTCTTTCAGGGGCCGGCTATTCGCTCCACAAGAATATTGAACTTTGAGCAACTTTGAGCATCCGGGCTGTTGCTCAAAGTTGCTCAAACAGTCCAGGACTCATCATATCAATTCCGGTAACACCGTTCAGGATGGGGAGTCGGCAGTCGGCAGTCGGCAGTCGGCAGTCGGGGAATGTGGAATTATTGACCTTGACTCGATCGTGCCCATCCAACCGGAAACGATATCAAGACTAAAGAAACCGGGTTTTCGATCGGATCTGCAGGTTGCAACCTCTGTATTTCCGTGAAAAAACCATGTTTCTGACGATCCTGGCGTCCAAAAATGTCAAAAAAATGTAAAATACTAACTTTGGTCGGGACTGGGAAGTAGAGACAGTGAAGTATCCTATGAAGCATTAAAGACGTAGCAGTCTATGTCTGTGAGCGATCGTCTATTTTTAAACATTGTCTACTTAAACTTATGCAGCCACCTATTGCTATTGGAACTCTCCTACAAAACCGCTACCGCTTGGTGAATATTTTAGGCCAAGGGGGATTTGGCCGGACTTATTTAGTAGAAGATTTGGGGCGGTTTCAAGAACGCTGCGCCCTGAAGGAATTGATTCCGGTGCAAAGCGGGCCTTACGTTTTGGAAAAATCGAAGGAATTGTTTCAAAGAGAGGCGGCAATACTTTACCAAATAGCGCACCCGCAAATTCCCCAGTTTCGGGCAATATTTGAAGAAAACCAGCGTTTGTTTTTAGTGCAGGATTACGTGGAAGGGATGACTTACCGCGAACTGCTGCTCGATCGAACTTCCAAGGGTCGCACCTTCACCGAAGCCGAAGTCTTGGTATTTATCCGGCAAATGCTGCCGGTACTGGCTCACATCCACGCCCGCGGCATCATCCACCGCGACATCTCCCCTGAAAATATAATTCGGCGGGAAAACGACCAGTTGCCGGTGCTGATTGACTTTGGTGTGGTGAAGGAACTCGCAACCAAAGTCCAGTCTCCCGAAGGAACAGCCCACGCCACAACTGTCGGTAAAATCGGCTACGCGCCGATGGAACAGTTGCAAAGCGGGCGGGCAACTGCCAGCAGCGACCTCTACGCTTTAGCTGTAACGGCGATCGTCCTGCTGACGGGCAAAGAACCGCAGGAATTGCTCGATCAAACAACGCTGCAGTGGAATTGGCAGCAGCGAGTGCAGGTGAGCCCGGGTTTGGCTTTGGTGCTCAATCGGATGTTGAATCGGTCTCCGGGCGATCGATATCAATCTGTCAGCGAAGTCGCCCAAGCACTCGACGCCCAAACTAATCCTCAGCCCAACCAGCCAACTGTACCGCCCGCGCCACCAGTGGTGCCGTCAAATGCTTCGCTAGTAGCAACGGTGGCGGTGGGCAGGCCGCCAGAGCCAGTCGCCCAGAGAGTCCCCCCGCCTCACCAGCCAGACCCGTTAATTGAGCCGGCTGCCGGCTCTTTTTGGGACAATCCCATCGCTGCGATCGGACTGCTGACGGGCTTAGTAATCTTAACTGGCTTCGGTTCCTGGGCCTTAGTAGGCTCATTTCTCAACAATCAGGGCCCCAAACCTACTCCGACAGCGCCACCAGTCACAAGTCCGACGCCGACACTAAGTCCGATACCCACCCCACAACCTTTGCCAACCCCAACCCCAGAACCGACACCAGCGCCGACTCCCGCACCTTTGCCGACACCAAGCCCAGAACCTTTGCCAGAACCAACCCCAGAACCTTTGCCAGAACCAACCCCAGAACCTTTGCCAGAACCAACCCCAGAACCAACCCCAGAACCAACCCCAGAACCAACCCCAGAACCAACCCCAGCGCCAACTCCGACACCCAAACCAAGCCCAGCGCCAACTCCGACGCCCAAACCGACGCCCAAACCGACGCCCAAACCTACGCCCAAACCTACGCCAGCGCCCACACCAACACCCAGACCGACTCCCGCACCAACACCCGCGCCGTCGCCGGAACCAGCACCAACACCCGCGCCGTCGCCGGAACCAGCACCAACACCCGCGCCGTCGCCGGAACCAGCACCAACACCCGCGCC
>NZ_JAUBVJ010000170.1:4146-5953 GCF_036702785.1 Microcoleus sp. AR_TQ3_B6
GTCGCCGGAACTCTAAGCTTCTGGCAAAATTCCCCTAGACTCAATTTCCACCTTTATAATTTTGATGGAAAGAGCTGGTGCTGTTGGAAGCTTACTAAGTGGTTGCTAGGGGATACCGAGAGATTGAGACCTCGGCTACTGATACAGGGTCGAGAATCCTGACCTTAAGTTCCATTATTGAGCCTTTCATTTCATAGGATTGCTCGTAGTGCCGCTAGTCCCGCGAGATGGATGGGATAAAAGTAATAAAAGAATTTTTTTGGATTGCCGTCGGCTTTCGGTTTTTTGCCCGGTTGTAGTATTTTTTTTGTTTTTTTTAAACTCTATACCTGCCGCATTGTCTTTTTTGATGCTCGAAGGTCTTGGTACTTTTTCTCAAAATTTAAGGAAATTATTGCGAGCTAGAGGAGTTAGCAGAAATGCTAGACAATTGTCTAGATAGCTGCGAACTTAATTTCAACGCTATTCCCATAATTGCTGACGATAGCCCGCAGCAATGCCTTAACTTAACTGATTTATCCAAGGAGGAAAAACAGCTAATTTTGTCTACTCCTATCACATCCACGGTAGCTATCAAAATTCTAGCTGGCATTTTCCGCTGTGATTTTCAAATTTCAAGCTACGGCTTCTGGAATTCGTGGATTGTTAACCTTAATTGGTGATGATTTAAGTGATAGGATTGCGATAAGGGAACCTACAGGCGTTAACTATCAATTACTTTGGGGAACTCAGCTTGCAAGGGTCGGTGTAGAGGTTCGTCTTGTTGGATATAAAGAGCTGCGGCCATTCCGCGAGCACCACCTCGAACTGCGTGACAAAGACGATGACGCGGATGCTTTGGCGCTGGCGATTTATGGATGGGATTACTTAGAGTGACCCCGGCGGTTCGTGCAAGTGCGATCGCCACCGATTGTCGAAATCCGCGGCTTGGTTCTGCGACTGTCTCACCTCAACCGCGTGCAGTCGCCAATTATCAATCGTGCTCGCCAAGATTTAGCGTGGCAGTTTCCAGAAGCGACGCTTGTGCCATCGGTGCGATCGGGTGAAAAAGTGCCACAGTTTTTGCCATACCGTCAAGTTTTTGCTCGTTTTGGTTTTGGTCGCCGAGTCGAGGCTTTGCTGCTTTCTCAGATTTATCCGTTTGAAAATTACCTTGCCGCCGACGGTAAACCTGATGTGAAGATTCGTAACGGTCGCCTGTCTGACCAAAAGAATGGTCGGGTAAGAGTGGAATACATCACTGTACCACTCTCCCCTAAGAACGTAGCGTGACTGTTACCAATCACTACGCTCAAGCCATACTTCAAGCCTTCAACTTGGTTTTAGAGTGTACCTGCTTATGACACGCTGAGTGTAAGTGGATTAAATTCTCGATGTCATCCGAGCCACCATGTTTCACAGGTACTATGTGATGAGTCTCAATTTCCTCTCCGTTTAAAAGGTGTTCCCCACACACAGGGCATTTCCAATTTTGCTCTCTGGCTAGGTTGTAGTATTTAGAGCCTGTAGCCCATCTTGTTTTTCCCTGTTTTGTTTGTCGGGTTAACCAGTAGTCTTTCATTTTTGCATCAAAGGGGCTTGCATCGCCTTTGACCTTTGTGTGTCGAACAATTGGCGTAGTTGCCATGTTAGACAGACTGAGGAGCTTTTTATTGTCCCTGCGGTCTTCTGTCATACAGCAAAACGTCCAGTCTACTCCTTTAATTCGGCGAAAATATTTATTCTTGACCCAGAAGTGTTGAAAGTGAATAAATAAGTAATAAAACTAGCCCCAAATATGTTAAAGTTGGGCTAAAGATGAAAATGT
>NZ_JAUBVJ010000171.1:0-5933 GCF_036702785.1 Microcoleus sp. AR_TQ3_B6
AACCGAAGGGAAAGACGGCTCTCCACTCAATTTGTGATGGTTATTTAACCATCTAACACGCGACTTCTACATCGCACTTAACTTTAATAATCCATAGTCTGCTTGATTTGTCAATACCTTCTACTGGACTGGCGCTCTAGCAATCAGTGCTGCAAGTTTAACAAGCCCTTATAACTAAGGCACAAAGCAAACGTTAGCAATAGGTAGGAGACAACCATATCTCCGAAAAGGGGCAACCATGCCCCTCTCCCCGTAAGAAGAATCAAGGCGGCAACCACCGATTAGTTTTCCTCTCTAGGCTCAAGCCAGGCTCGGAACCCACTTACGGAGTGTTTTTTTATGAACTACTGCGAAAGAGCCGGCTTGTGCAATTTCCGAAAATTTAAGTATAATTTTAAGTATTATTGCTTAGCAGACAATATCTATCCTAGTGGGGATGTGGCAATAAACGGAATAAGGATGGTTTTTCAGCTTGTCCTATGTTAATGTAGCGAATATTACAAAAAACGCTCATGAATCCTCTACTGACAGGATTACTAAACTTGCAAGTAGTCGTTGAAGATTTTCAACACACTGACAAGGATTTAGTATTAAAAGTCGAACAAGAGAATAGGGCATTGTCAGAGACGGTAGTTCCTCCAAAGCCGCCTCTAAAAATTCCCAAGCGAGAAATTCGGACCAGCCTCAAGGCATTAACTACCGAAGGTGGCTTCGCTACAGTCTTTGCCAGTATCATCGGCGGCGCGTTGCTTAGTAATTTCTTACTGGATCTCGGGGCGAGTACAGTGGAAATTGGTATGCTTGCCTCAATTCCTCAGCTAACCAATTTGCTGCAACCGCTGGGAGCCTATCTGGGAGACCGCACGAACAGCCGCAATTGGTATTCCCTATTTATTTTTGGCTCGTCGCGGCTGCTGTGGTTGCTGGTTGTGCCAGGGATTTGGTTGGTCAGCTCATCTCGTATGGCTGGACAACAGTTGGTAGTGTTGACACTGGCAATTATCTGGGTGACTAATATTATGGAAGCTTTGGGGCGTGCTTCCTTTTTTAGCTGGATGGCTGTGTTAGTACCAGAGCGATTGCGGGGGCGGTATTTTGGGTTTCGCAATAGTGTTGTTACCTTAACCAATCTCATCGCTGTGCCGCTTCTGGGTCTAGCAGTATCGAAGTGGCCCGGTGGCTCGCTCTCTGGCTTCGGTGCGGTATTGGTTCTGGGAATCGTGCTGGGGATAATCAGTCTGGTCGTTCACTTCTGGATGACTGATGTGAATCCAAAGCTTTTACAGGCCACCGATTCGGATACAAACCACCTGTCACCTTGGGAGACTGTTTTTAGCTTCCTCAAAGATGCCAATTTTTTGAGGTTTCTTCTTTACACAGGCTTCTGGAGTTTTGCGGTTAACATCAGCGCTCCCTTCTTTAACCTCTACTTACTGGGGGATCTCAACCTCGATGTCAGTTTGGTAACGCTCTATAACAGCTTGGGAGCTGGTGCTAATTTGCTGATGCTGATGTTCTGGGGCAGACTGGCGGACCGGATTGGTAATCGCCCGGTGATGATAATTGTGGGTGTCTTGGTGGCTCTGACGCCTCTACTGTGGCTAGAAGCTGGAACTTCTTCTCTTTTCCTTTGGGTTTGGTTCCCCTTGTTGCATATAGTGGGCGGTGCGACTTGGGCAGCGATTGACCTGTGCAGTGGCAATCTGATGATGTCGGTGACGCCGCTACGCAATCAGTCGATTTATTTTGCTATTGCGGCGGCGGTTCCTGGAATCACTGGGGCGATGGGAATCACTGTTGGTAGCTATGTCGCGAGTCTGTCTCATTTTGGTGGTTTGCCAATGGCGTTTGCTCTCTCAGCCGTTCTGCGGCTGTTCGCCCTGCTGCCCTTAGTGTTTGTTCACGAGCAGCGTTCTGTGCGTGTGGGTCAGCTAATACGCGCCCTATTCCCAGTCAGACAACCAATAGAGCTGATTGAAGCAAAGGAATAGGAATAAATTTAGGAACTAGCCCTGGCTGCTTCCCTGAACTATGAGTTTCTAACCTTCGTCGCCAGTCAGTTGCGTCATACCCTCCACCTTATTTGGATTACCCGATCGAGCCTTTAGCACTTCTATTCGGCTGCCTAAATCCTTGCCTACTCCGGGCCTTCTCCCTGCTGCTGCATCTCATATTCTCGGATAAATTGGGCGATCGCATTTTTCCGAGCTTCTGTTAACTCGCTCGTTTCACCGAGACTACTCATTCGCTCAACAATCAAAGATGGTTCGAGATAGGGTTCGAGCCAGTTAAGGTCAAGTTTGTAGCCTGTTTTTTGAGTTTCGTTAGACCCATCCTCGCTAAAATCTTTTTGCAGGAACTTCTCCAAGAAATTCACTAGCCCTTCGTCATCGTCAATAATCTTTTCAACCCATTGCTTGACTTCCTCTTCTCCTGCCCAATTTTGCCAATGGTGTAAATTTTCAGAGAGCTTTGGGGATTGCAGTAGGAAGTTTTGTTGTGCAGCATCTCGCAGCCGCTTCAAGGCTATTCCTTCAAGCTCCTTAAGGTGCTCTACACTCTGGAGGCATTCCTCTGCGGGGATAGATTCTTCTGCTCCATACTTACCTTGTTCCTGACCCAATGCTGCTACTTCGCGCACAATTATCGATAAGGCGTTACCGTTTGATATTGCCTCTTTCAAGGTTTCAAACCTTGCTTGTTCGTCAATCCGACGCAACAATCGTGAGAGCAGGCGTTCAATTCTAATGTCATTGCCAAAATCAAACATTCCCTGCGGTTCGTCTTCTGCAGGTAAAAGCTGGTCGCCCACATCAAACAAAGCTTTCACAATTGAAGGAATGCAATTAGCAGGAATTTCTTTTTCAGTGTAATCCTCAAGCCGTTCGAGAAATGCCCGAACTTGCGACGTGCCATCAGAGCGTTTTTGATGAGCGAGTTCTACAAGATTTTCCCCCACTGCTTTTGCATCTTTTGCCAAGGCCAAAATTGCTTTAATCTCAGCATCCGAGAATTCATCTTGTGTTAATACTAAACAGAAGTAGTTGGGAAATATATCTAAGCTGCAAATCCGTAATTGTTTGTCCCATATTGATTCATCTTGTCCACGGGAGTAGGTATTATGCCAAACGGCTTCTAACTTAGGAAAAAGCTGCAATAGCAGCCTTTTAACTGGTTCTTTATCCTCGTCATCTTCCAACTTGGTCACCCACGAATCGTGAAAATCTTTGAGTTCGTCCAATGTCGGGATTAGAGAACCTTTCGTAGCCGCATTTCCCGCAAAGAATTTAGGATTTTTGCGGATTATGCCATATATCCTTGGGCGAAAGATCCGCAGGGACTCAATAGCAATGAAATCAACTGGGTTCACTTCATCTTTCACCGATGGGTATGTCACGGTTAAAATGTTGGTCAGACGAGCAATGTCGCGAGGATTGGTAATAAAGTGGTCTATCCCTTGTAAATAAACATTGCCCCAGCGACTTTGATTGAATAGTGGCTTTGGTGCCTCAGTCAGTATGCCATTGAGTTTTTCAAAAAGTAGCCTGCGCAG
The DNA here is from genome assembly GCF_036702785.1 of Microcoleus sp. AR_TQ3_B6. Taxonomy (NCBI): domain Bacteria; kingdom Bacillati; phylum Cyanobacteriota; class Cyanophyceae; order Oscillatoriales; family Microcoleaceae; genus Microcoleus; species Microcoleus sp. AR_TQ3_B6. The sequence goes on from NZ_JAUBVJ010000171.1 coordinate 3,554, forward strand.
TGACGTTTTATCTGGAATAGGTAACTCAAAAGAAGCTTGAACAATCCGATCGAGGTAGATTTTTCCGGGTAGAGGTTGTGTATCTGCGAGGGTTTTGATGACAACTTCTTGATCGAAAACTAGCAAATAGACAACGTTAGTAAAATTCGGAATTGCTTTAATAAGATGAAATAATTGACTGATCTCCTTAGCGCTGAGCCTGTCAATATCGTCAATCGTTACTACAATTCGCGGATGCTCGTCTCCTAGTGTATCTTCGACTTCTTCTTTTAAGTCGGAAGTCTCTTTTTCTTTGTCGTCAAATAATTTGACAAGTGCCTTGCTAGCTTGAGCGTAAGGAATAGGAATTTCAGAAACTGCTTTGGCCAGATTGGTTATTCGACCTAGGAACCCTTTGGGGACAGCTTTAAACTGACTCAAAACAGCCTGTAATTGACCAATAAAGCGCCTTGTGATGTCTTCGCCTCCAGAAAATAACCAGGGATTAAAAGAGACAATAATAGGTGGCTCGCTCTCTGGCTTTTGCTGGAGATAATACGTTAAAAAGTTCAATAGTGTCGATTTGCCAAAACCTGAGGAACCGTAAACTGCAATAACGAACCCTTCAGGAAAGTTCATTTGGCAAATACTGTCTGCAAGACGTTTGGCGAAGGGTGCATATCCTAATCGGTCTTGTTTCGGCTCGATTAAGGCGTTATCTGCGGATGGGTCACTAAAATCCTCGGGCAAGATTTCTGAATCGTTATTTGTGTGAGCCATACAGCCTCTTTCTTTGTTAGCTAAGGGACTTTTTCCTTTCAACGTTTGTTTTAATTACCACCCCACTTGCCTGCTGAGTTTGGGGTGTTGAATTACGTCTTAATTATGGGATTGCTTATCTTTATAGATGCTTATAGAGTAGCATCAATCAAGCTCTGTTCTTGTCTACTGTTAGATGGATATTAATGTTAAGCTAGGTTATGTAGAAGGAACACAGTTCCCAAAATGAAACACCAGTTTACAAGCGCCTAAGTGGGCGCTCGCAGCAAACAAAGGCATCACGGTGAGGCAGGGGAGCATCCCAGTTTTGCAATGAGTATAAATACTGAGATAATTGCCTTGCCAAGTTGATGGCATAATAGAAAGCAAATAAATTACCATAACCTAAGTGCATATGACCCCAGAAGAACAGCAGAAGATCAAAATAAATCTCCAAGCAATAGCAGAGGTATTTTATAATAATACCTCGCCAGACAATCTCAAAAGCTTTGAATCTATCGAACTGACTGTCCGAGAGTATTTAGTTGAGACAGTAGCACCAGAAATTAGCAGTTTTTTTTTAACTCAGCAGCGGGAAAGGGTGAGGGGAGAAAAAGAACCATAAAAAGTTGTGTAGGAGAAATAAAGCTATCAAGTAAGCAAGCCCAAAAGTTGGGAATAAAGAAGGGAAGTCGTTTGAGTCCTCACTTAGAAAAATGTTGTTTATTATTAGTGGTCCATGAATCATTTGTCAATGCTGAAAAAGACTTAAAAATGTTGACAGGAATTTATGTACCGCACAGTACATAACATCGGCTACTAGAGCGTTATAAATTATCTTCACCATCGAACGGCGAGCAAGTAGAAGCATTGAGTATAGACGGAGGAAATATCAGGCTGAGAACTCCATTAGGAAAAGAAAGTGTATGGAGGAATTATAAGGCAGTTAAGATCCATAATCAAGTAGCAGCCGCCTTCTTCCAAAATAATCCAGATTTAGTGGAGTGGGTAAATAGCCAACTTTCAAATGAACCAATAACCTGTTTGGGAGATGGTCATGATGGGGTGTGGAATCTGTTTAATCAAATTGGGACTAATGAACAAAGAAGAGAAGTATTAGATTGGTATCATTTGATAGAAAATCTACATAAAGTAGGGGGGTCACTCAAACGAATCAGAAGAGTCGAGAGCCAACTGTGGCAAGGGTCAACAGTAGAAGCTACAGCCGAATTTGTAGGAGTTAGAAGTAAAGAAAGTCAAAATTTCCAGAATTATCTCCGAAAACATCAGTCAAGAATCCCCAATTACCAGAATTATCAAAATCAGGGTATTGATATTGGTTCGGGAGCTGTAGAGTCTTTAATTAAACAGATTGGAGCAAGAATTAAGATTGTAGGTGCACAGTGGAAAGAAAAAAACGTGCCTCAAATTTTAAGACTCAGATGTGCGTATTTAAATAATGAGATTAAAATGAGTAGTTATGCTTAGTTAAAAAGCGGGATGCTCCCGTGAGGCAGAACACTAGCATCCGTTTTTCTACGATCGCAGCTTAAGCCAATTGACAATAAGCTGATACGCAGCTAGATTGTATAATATAAATATAAAATAAGCGATCATTAGTTATAATGTATGCCAGCCAAAA
>NZ_JAUBVJ010000172.1:0-5922 GCF_036702785.1 Microcoleus sp. AR_TQ3_B6
GGAGTGCTGTTGAGAATGCCGCTGACTGTGTTGCCGCTAACTGAGGTGAGAACCGGGTAATTTTGCAGGTTGTTGCTGCCTGTATCGGCGTCGCCCAAATCGTTGGTAGTGATACCAGTATTACCGATTAAGTCAATTCCTAATCGTTTGTTGTTAAAAATGCTATTGCGGTTAATAGTGTAGCCGGAAGCTGCAATAATTTCAATGCCACTACCCTTATTGTTAGCAATGAGATTCCTGTCTCCGGCTGTAGTTCCACCAATGACATTATTATTTGAATTTTGAGCAAGGATCAGAATGCCATCGCCCTCGTTCCCTAAAGGCATTGTACCCGTGAAATCAGTCCCGATGAAGTTGCCAGTAATTTTGATGTCTGTTGCTGCTGCCCTCGCCACAAGTATGCCTGCAACGCCATTGCCAGAGATGATATTATCTGTTATTGTGTTGACATTAGGAGAATTGTTTTGAGGGTAACTTAGGATTGTGATCCCAGATAGAGTGTTGCCTGCAGCAGTCGTACCGCTAATATCAGTGCCAATGTAGTTGTCTTGGATGATATTGTTGTTAGTCTGTACCAAAATGCCGCGACCAGAGTAATTTCCGCCCTTTCCAAATCCGTTAATAGCCAATCCTTGAATGGTACTGCCACTGGAATCTTCTGCGCCACCCAAAGGGTTCTTGCCTAAATCTAAACCATTAATAGTAGTCGCACCTGAGGCTGGTTGTTGTAAAGAACTGCCATTGAGTTCAATTATCGGTTTGCTAATAAATCCAGGTTTATTATATCCAGGTTGAGATTGGCCATCGATAATAACTGGGCTGGTGATGACAGGTAAGGCTTGACCAAGGGTAATGCTATGAGGTCCAGGACCGGGAATGTTAAAGTCAATTGTGTCTAATCCGAGATTGAGATTGGCTTTTTCTATCGCATCTCTCAGAGAACCTGGACCGCTATCGGAACTATTGGTAACGGTATAGGTAGTCAAAACAGAGGCATAATTTTGGATCGCGCTTGACTCGAATGCTAGGGGCGATTTAATCTTGCCGATTTTTTCTTCTAGTTCCCAGTTGCCACCTAATTTTGCACTCCCCGTGAGATACTTAGATGCGGCAATATTTGCACCGGTGAGGGATGCAATGCGGTGGAGGAATTCGACACCATCTACGGCTGGTTCATCGAGTCTGCGGTTCGTTTCAACCCCCTTCTCATAGCCAAAATCCTCTAAGGCTAATTCATCGAGTCCGCCGTTCGTTTCAACCCCGGTCTCATTACAAAATTTTTCTAAAGAGGACTGTTTAATGAAATTGTTTTTAGTCGGTTTCAATTGAGATGTTGCACCATTGTCAATAAACCTTTTATCAACGGGCAAGATGCCCGTTCCACAAGAAAATCTACTCTTTGTGGAACGGGCATCTTGCGTGTTCTTGAGAATGGTGCAAGATGTGAGTTTCAACCGACTTTTGCTTTGAGACAGGGAATTTATTCCCAGGCGGACTTTCTGACCAGCGCGGGATGCTGCTACATTGCAGCCGTAAATTAGGATGTCTGCATCAATTGTTAAAGCGCGCCGCCACTGCTGCAATTGCTGGCTATAAGTTTCTAGGTTATCGACAGACAGTCGGGTTTTACCGAGTTGCAAGCTTCCCGGTTCGCCGTGGGAAACTAGATGAATGCTTTCAATATTAGTGCGATTCGCTAACACTTCGCTAATTTGTTCGACTCCATCTCTGTGCGAGTCGATAACTATTGCTTCTACTCCCAATTTCACTCTATCTAGGAGATTTTGATAGTCTGCTACTGCCGCATCGATAAATACTATTGTACTGGGGTTAGGGGTACGATCGCTCTTTTCCCCAAAACTCCCATTGCCCGCGTTGATTTGATTCGGAACTTCGATCGCACCTGCTGATAAAACTCGTATCATGGCTGTGTACCCTGCACCTTAAAGTTAACAATTTTTCATCGATCCAGGACTAGCACACCGGAACTCAAAAAACCCAGTTTATTTGACGGTATAAATACCTCAAGTTGTGAATTTTATGATGGCAAATCGGTTTGTTTGCAAGTCTTAAATTTATGGATTTAGACTATATTGTTGGTTGTTTTGTTTCTTAGTCGCCGAAACAGATTATTTGACAAAATTTTTTTGAAACTCAACTATAGCCAGCATACTTACGCAAGCAAAAAATCTGAGTACAAATACATATTTTTGACTCCTACTAATCGGGGTAAGTCCGCTGGTCTCATATATTTTACCACTCATTAACTGTGTCGTTCGCGCTTCCTATCTAGCTTAGCTAAAAATGCACCGGAAACATCTGCCAAAATACTGATTATCCGATACAAAGCCACCGCACTCAGAATAATACCCGTAGAAAAGCGATCGGACAGTAGGGCGATCGCCGTTGCTTCAAATACTCCCATTCCCCCCGGTGCACCAGGCACAACTAAACCGACAACAAACGCAAAACAAAAAGCACCGAACAAGTGAGGAATATTGCTAAAGTTCACCGGAGTTAAAGCCGTTACTGTTAGCAAAAAACCGCAGCCCCGCAATCCGATAAAACACATTTGTCCGATTAACGGCACTAAAGGATAGCGTTTAATTGGCAAATTAATTTGATGGCGGGACTTGACAGGCAATGTTTTTTTAGCTAGAGTGGAGCTAGACTCTGTAGAAAAGTTTAGTGGCTCGCCCGCAGCCTCCCCAGCCTGGGAATTTTCCCCATTTTTCTTTGATAACTTCAAGCGCTCTACAAATAGAACGATCGGATTTAAAATTCGGGGATGAATCGCTGTTAAAATAGCAGCCAAACCGACAATCCGCAAAAACCAATTGATTTTGTCAAAACAAATCAACCCAATCAGCACCCCGGCCGAAGCCATCAGCAGCGGTTCCAGCAATACGCTGAGAGTAGCAGCTTTCGGGAAAATGCCAGCCTTTTTGGCTTCCAATATTCGACCCCAAAAATGCCAAATATTCCCCGGCAAATACTTGGCAATATTAGTTTTGAGAAAAACTTGAATAGCCCACGCGGCATTTACAGGTTGGCGGAATTCCCGCAAAATGAACATCCACACCCAGCCGACAAAAATTAGAGAAAGTAAAGTGACGCCAAGGGCGATCGCCAGCAACGGAAAACTTTCGGCTCGAATTTGGATATTCGCGACTTCTCGCCAGTGAGTTAAAAAAGCTTTGGTAATAAATAAAAACGTCCCGCCCAAAATGAAATATCGTAAATAAGGCTGGAGACGCGATTTCGCGAGGTTGAAAAAATTCTGAATTCGATGCACGTTTTGTTTTCCCATTTTCCGCTCCCAATTTTGAATTTGGGATTAAGTTATACTGTTTTAAATTCTATATTTTAGATGGGGCCAAGGCAGAATTATGGTTGATTTACATGACATGATATAACGGAATAAATCTGTTTGACCTAACCTGCTGCTGTGCCTCTACAGACTCGGCGCCGAAAAATATCCCTACAGATTGTACACATTGCTCACGTTACAAACTATTTAGTGCTTTCTTAACCACAAACTTAAATTTAAAATCTAAAATTTAGATCGATATACCTCGCTAGGAGTACATTTCTATGGCCGGCCCGAGCCCTGACGGTCTTTCCTATCTTTTAGATGATAGCCCCAACAGTTTCGCCTTGACTCCGGGCTTTTTGACTCCTTATCCTAACGGACTTTTTGCCCTCGGCGGCAACGATTTTATTGTCGGTGCGTCGGATGCCGAGATAATTAGCGGTGATAATGGTAACGATCGCATTCTCGGCGGCACCAATTCCGATACGCTGTTCGGTGGTGCGGGCAACGATTTGCTCAACGGCGGTGCCGGCAGCGACATCCTGTTTGGGGAAGCCGGCAGGGATACTTTGCAGGGAGGTAGGGGAGAGGACGCCCTCAACGGCGGCCGGGGTAGCGACGTTTTAGTGGGCGATGGGGGCAAAGATACGCTGACAGGGGGCTTTGGCCCAGATACCTTTGTCCTCCGCAGCGATACAGCAGTAACCGATCCGGCAGCGGCAGACATTATTACTGACTTTAACAGTTTTGTGGATTCGATCGGACTGACTGACAACCTTACCGAAGCTGACTTGATTCTAGAAGAAATCTCGATCGCCCCCGGTCTTTCCAATACATTAATTAAAATTCGGCAATCCAATGCTATTTTAGGCTTGGTAGCCAACGCATCTCCACAAGACCTAGCCGATACATTCATCTCTGCAACTACCGTATTGGGCAACCAACTCAGCGAAGCTCGCGATTTAGGCGTTTTGGGCGACACTCAAACGATCGCAGACTCGGTTAGCAACGCCAGGCCAGACCGCTTTTACCGCTTTACTTTGCCGGAAACTAGCGACTTTAAATTAACTGTCAGCGGTTTGACGGCGGATGTTGACGTGGCTTTAATTAAAGATCTTAACGGCGACAATTCTATTGACTTTACCGATATTATTGGTGCTTCTCAAGAACCGAGTTTATCGCCCGAGTCGATCGACCTCAACGCTTTGGCAGCCGGAACTTACTTTGTCCGAGTTTATCAATACCAAGGCAGTACAAATTTCACCCTAAATCTGTCTGTAACTCCTGCAACTGTTTCTGCTAACAATCCGAGCAACTTGCAGGGTTTTGACTCTCGTTTTGGGTTCGGTTTGGTAAACGCAGCGGCGGCAGTTGCTCAAGCTCAAGGTACTGCAACTTTTCCTGATGTTCCCGACTTGGGCGGCGACGAGTGGGGCAGAGATTTAATTAAAGCTCCGGAGGTTTGGGCCCGGGGCTTGACTGGAGACGGAATTGTGGTGGCAGTTATCGACAGCGGAGTTGACTACAATCACCCGGATTTGACCGGGAATATTTGGAGCAATGCGGGGGAAACTGGTGTGGATGCGATCGGTCGCAATAAAGCTAGCAACGGGGTTGATGATGACAACAATGGATTTGTGGACGATTTCCGGGGATGGGATTTTGTCAACAACGATAATGACCCGATGGACGATAACAGTCACGGCACTCATATCTCGGGTTTAGTTGCTGCGAAACAAGATGGGGTTGGGATTACTGGCACGGCTCCAAATGCGAAGATTATGCCTTTGAAAATACTCGATGAGGCGGGAGTCGGCAAAATTACGGATGAAATTAATGCGATTAATTATGCCGTGGCAAATGGAGCGAAGGTGATTAATGTAAGTTTGGGCGGCCTCCAGTTGAACGAGCAAGAATTGGATGCTCTTCGAGCCGCTGAAGCTCAAGGGGCGATCGTGATTTCGGCGGCGGGAAATGATGCTCGCCTACAACCAGATTATCCGGCTCGGTTTGCCAATGAGGTAGGAATTGCTGTCGGTGCTGTTAGCCGAAATGGCTTGTTTGCGGATTATTCTAACCTGGCGGGTGCGGAGGGAATTAATTATTTTGTTGCGCCGGGCGGCGACGGCGGCACGGCGAGTTTTGGTGATGTTTATTCAACTGTACCGCTTTCTCAACCGGGGATTCCCTATCGATATTTTGCGGGTACTTCAATGGCAGTGCCGCAGGTAGCTGGGGTGATAGCTTTGATGTTGCAGGCTAATCCGAATCTGACTCCTGCTGATATTAAGAGGATTCTTGCGGCAACTGCCAATCGAGGGGTTTGAATTTGATTTTGTGCTAGCCCCGATGTAGAGGACAACGACAAGGTGCGCATTACGCACCTTGAGTCTCAAGGGAGAGAAGAGGCAAGTGTAGTGGCAGTTTCAACCGCCGATTCTTATCTATGTAGGATCAGTTTCAACCGCCGAGTCCGATCTTAAAAATTGGCGGCGTAACTTAAGTCAAATTGGCGGCACAGAGTGATGCAGCAGTAGTTTGGTCGATCGAATACTAACTCGTAATTCATCTCGCCGTCTATTTTGGTGATGGGCTGCTTTAAGGGGATG
>NZ_JAUBVJ010000173.1:0-5715 GCF_036702785.1 Microcoleus sp. AR_TQ3_B6
CATTCCATCATTCCTCTTTCACGATCGTCGCTCTATTTTACTATTTTTCTCCGCCCTTTACAAAAAAGCACTACCCTCCCTGTGATTTTTGCGGCACTGTACCGCGCCAATTCTAGTAAAAAAGGATCGGTTTCTGGTTTGATAACTGCCCCCGCCGGCAAGGAAACAATGCGGCTGACATAAGTCCGCAAATCGTTCCAGCCGTCGGGAATTTCAAAGTTTTCGGCGATGGGTTTGATGAGAGTGACTGCACATTCAACCATATCGGTTAAAACCGCGCGCACTTGAGTTTCATCTAATCCTTTATTCCGTTCAAAATACTGTGCAGCTAAGTAATACCAATCCAGAGGAACGCCGCCTGTTTTTTTGAGAGATTGAATTGCTTTTAAAGCGGGGATTTGGTCGGCTAAACCTAAATGTTCTGCAAGTTTTTGAGTCAAATCTAATTCCGGCGGGCTTTGTCGTTTAGCTTTGGGCAATTCTTTCTGAGAATTACTCAAGCGTTCCTGCCATTTATTCCAAATGCCCCGAGACAGGATATCCCCAAATTCTGCTAGTCTATCAATCCGATAGTCTTCTGGAAATTCAAGATTTAATTTACTGGGTAAATCTCCATCTTTTTGGAAACTTAGCAAGCTGTCGCTGCGCTTTTTTGCAGAGGATGCTTTGGTGCTGGTAATGAGTTTGCAAGCTGCTTCGATGCTAACTCCCATGAGTTCGATTATATCAAAAAACAGCCAGTAGAATTCACCAAATTTAAAGCCTTTTCCATCTCGGCTAAATCCGGTTGTTTTGAGTTTCAATCTCTCAGCGCAAAGGTTCTTGATTTTGGCGATTACGCGATCGGGAATTTCAGCAGTTTCGATGGCCGGTGCATTGGTTTTAGTTAGATAAACAGCACCATCTGGCAAGTACAGCAGCGGTGTATAGAACTCGCTGGGATGAGCGTCCATCAGAGCATTGTTAATGATATTTGTCAATACTCCGCGATTGTCGGAGAGGGAGTGATAGGTAAATTTAAGTTGTCCGTTGCTAAGAGAATTCAAAACTTCAGATAAACCGTTAGCCTCTGCATCGCTGGGATGTTTCACTACTGAGGCGAATAAGTCTGAGAGTCTGACTAGATTGGCTATAGTTCCTCTGATTCTACCATCGAGTTTAGGCTGCAATCCGCGAATTTCCAGACCGCGATCGCTATCATGTTTGACTCCGGCATTGTTGCTCATCCACACAATATCATCGATGTGCGATCGCCAATTGTCGCCTAAGAAAGTATCTAATCCGAGTTGTTGAATTTTTAGAGCCACATAATCGCGTCCGAAATTGGGGGCTTCGTCTTTATGAGGTGGTTTTTCTCGCCACTCTCGGTTGGCAAATTTTCCCTCGGAATCGTTAGTTTTCAGCCATTCACAATAATCTGGAAATTTGTCGAAGTCGTGCAGGATGTACGATGCTACGAACAAAGCTGTTTCTGTTTCACCGCAGTTGCGTTTAACAGGATTGGTTTCAGGCGTGTCGGTTTTGAGTTTCTTGAGAATTCGGTAAGTAGGGAATAAGCCGTTAAGCAGGTGAGAAGTAAAGGATTGATCGTGTTTGCTGCGATCGACATTTTTGCCTTCGGCGCGCCTGTCTTCTGTAAATTGACCGCCTTTGGCTGTGGCTCCAACTAGCTGCAGCATCAAGTTTGGCAAGACGTTGTCGGCGAAGGATGCTAAAAGACGATCGCCCTGATTTCCTTCTGCTTCTCGAATTGCTTCTTTAAATAAGCGAACTGTCAAAAGTTCGTATTTGGCTGGCGTTTCACTGTCATCATCATCTGGAGAATGCAGCCAATTGTAAAGTTCATCTTCATTCATGATTCTGTTTCCTCTGGTTCACTGGGTTGATATTCTTGAATCCTACCCTGTCGAATAATCCACAATTTTCCCAAAACTTCTGCTTGCTCTAATCCGAGGATTAACGTTTCTATTGCTTCTCTCCACTCTGTAAAATTGGCACGAGATGTTAGCCGAATTACAACAATCCCCGCATACTCTGATGGATTAAACCGCATCCGATTGCCAAATCCGCGATCGGCAGTAACTAAACATCTTTCCTCTTGACGACAAACATTAATCAGTTCCACATCGGGTGCCGAATTCAAACTTTGATTTGGTACTGTTTCTACGTCATGCCCTGCCAAACGTAAAAAGGTAACAACGCGAAGATCGACATTTTCATCTAGCTTTAACTTCACGTATTTGCTTCCTGCTTTTTTCCTAATGGAATCTCGGTATAATAATCTCGCGTTACTTCGGCACCGTAAGCAATACAAGCGAATACATCGTCTCTTTCTATGCTTGGATATGCTTCTAGGATTTCCTCAACAGTCATTCCTCCAGCTAGGTAGTCAAGGATTAGGGAAACCCAAATCCGATGGCCGCGAATGCAAGGTTTTCCAAAACAGATATTTGGATCGATCGAGATTCGGGACAGTAAATTATCTCTAGTCACAGTAGTGTTTCTCCAGTAGCGTACATCTTTAGCATATCCAACCTTCATCCTGCTGCGGTTTCCAGTGCCAAATCAGCGTCTCCAGCAACAGCGCCGATCGCCCAAATGCTATGGTGTAATTTGCTTTACCATCAGATGGCTCCCTCAAAGCATAGGCTTGGAAATGCACGGGCAATCCACACTTGGCTCGCAAAGTAGCGCGATCGCGATCGGAAACAAAGCACACCAAACCCCGATTGGATAATTTGCGGTTAATCTCGTTACTTCCCCCTGTCACTTCCAAATCTTTGAGAATTTGTACTTTGCCGGATTTAGCAATCTCGCCGAGGTCCTCTCGCGAGCAATAAAACTGCCAATCTTCTCGCAATTCCCGATATCCAGTCAATTTCAAATAACACAAAGCTTTCTCAAAGCGGCTGACTGCTAACCCGGCTTTTTTAGCTCTATCCAGAAAGTCGGCGCTTGCCATCACCTCAAAATGAAAGTTACTGAGCAAACTGGGAAGATTATAAGTTTTAAACCGTTCTTTCTCAGGCTCGTCGGGATTAGTCGCGTCATAAATTCCGCAATCTAACTGACTGATGCCTCGAAAACTTCGAGCCTCCTCAATAATTTTATTTTTCTCTTTTTCCATGCAGCGAAAAAGCTGCGATCGCATCTGTTTAATCGTAATTCCCAAAGCTTGCTGAATATCTGCTGCAAAATTAGCCGCGGCTTCGGGATACTTGGTTTTCATCTGATAATTTTTTTCTAACTCTAAATGCACGCAAGCTGACTGAATTGAGCCCCAGCGTTTGGGATACTGTCGAAACTCGTTGACATAGCCGTAATGCTGGCGGATAGCGTCCGACAAACTAATGCGATCGCGCGTTTCGCCATCTTGCAGGGGGTGATTTTCAGCCTCAAACAGCCTTTCTATAATAAAGTTAGGTAGCAAAGCATAAGCTTGATAAATATCAAAGCCTGGATGTCTCCCCAACCTGCCGAAACGCTGCATAAAATTCCCCGCATCCGCCGCTTCAAATACTAAAAAATTAATCCGAAAGTCAACTCCCACATCAATTGTCGATGTTCCCAAAAGTAAGTCAGCGTCTTCAACAGATTTAGACTTCTCTGTCTCACCAGTCAATCCAGTATTTTCTCGGACTTTCAATCCCAGGGGTTCAAAAATCGCCTTGAATTTGGGGACTAAGGTTTTTACAGCGGCGATCGAGTTCAGGATAATTGCACCTTTACTCCTCCCAGGATGATCTTGAAAAAATTTCAAAATCGTTGTTTCGGCATTTTCGACAATCCAGTTATAACTGGAACGCAGATTTGGTTCTAACTTTTGCGGAAAACTCAATTTAATCGGATAACTAATCTGCCGCCAGTTGCCACCTGCTGAAAACTGATAACCTCCCTGGTTGACTGGATCGATTATGCGATACTTTAACCCAGCCTTGGAAAACCCCTCTTCCAACAACTCGTTTGGCGTAGCAGAGAGGAATAAAAATTTTTTGCCGGGAAATGTGTGCTTAATTAACAGGATGGCATTGATGACGCTGGTAATTTGAGGAGATGAGAAGATGTGGAATTCGTCAAAGATAAATAGTTTGTAGTTGTCGTCTATCTTGGCAAACAGGCGATCGGGGTTATCTCCTTTACCTTCTTTGTTTCGCCGCAAATAGCGGAAGTCGTGGATGTAGTGGAATATATCGGGATTTGTCAGTAAAATTTCTGAGTTGTCCGCGCGATCGCACAATCCTGCTAATTTTGAAGAAAGTTTATTTGTCGCAATAAAATCTTCGAGAATTGCTGCATTCAAACGATAAATCTGCGGGTCGTTTTCCGGTTTAAACAGTGCTTTGTAGCCTCTTACCTGTTTTTCCTGATCGCGCGCCAGTTCGTTTGTCGGGTACATTGCTAAAGTGTACGTGCGATTGCTCACGGCTGCCAGAAAAGCTGCTAAACTTTTACCGTCCCCTGTGATTGCTGTATTGAAGACAATATCAATGGTTGGCTCTTTCAGTGCTTCGTAGGTTTCGACTTGATGCTGCGAGAGCCCGTCCCAACCCGCAGGTAAGGTAATGCCTGATGGAAGCGTCTGGGCAGGACGGGAGTACACTGCTTTCAGCAGGATAGTGTAGGCTGTCATGGTTATCTGCCTGTCGATCGATGTAATCTGTATTTACAATTAATCTACACTGACACATTCTTTTCCAATGTGCAAGTGTATTTGGAAAAATGTCGCGAAAAAAAGAAGCACTCACCCTTTCAGTGCCCCCGGAAACCAAGGAACAGCTAGAGGCGATCGCCCTTCGCCTCGGTATCTTTTGGGGCAAATCCCCCAGTGTATCTGGGTTGCTGGTGGCGATCGCCCAACACCGGCTCGATGTGGGCGAACCCTTCACCCTCAATTCCACCGAAGTCTCCGCCTTACAGCAAGGCATCAGACTGCTGATCGACTCAGGCTATGTTGAAGGTGCCCGATCGCTCTCACAACTGCTTGTAAGTCGGGGAAACCTCGCAGCCCCCCTGCGCCAGTCGCTCCTGCAACAAGCCATCCAACCCACCGCAGCGTGGCGCATTCAAGCCGAAGAATACATCAACAACGGACAACCCTTTCTTGTCCTCTACCGCAATCCCAAAGGAGAGAATTTGGCATATACAGTGCGCTATGCCGAGATTTCTCCCGAAGAAAAGCGCTTTTACCTAGAAATTTGGTGCGAAGAGACTGATGACATCAAAAATCCCGATTATCCCGAACTCATCCACAATCGCTGTCTGCGGTTCGACCGCATTCAGTCCATCATGAAAACGGACGGACAGTGGCGCGCTGAAGGCTTAGAATTTTTAGAAGTGTACTTACACTTTTATCGCGGCATGGTGAAAGCCTACGAACCGAGGGCAAGAGATATCAGCAATGAAGTTGTGGGAGATATCCGCCAAGTCGTGCGGCGCGTCTCTAATCCCTTTTGGTTGATTCGAGAGGTGTTTCGGTACGGCAAAGACTGCGTGATTGTCTCGCCCCAGAATGTGCGCGATCGCTTCCAACAAGAACTGATTGCCCTCTGCAGCCTGTACAACCTGGAAATCCGCGATTAGAGGACACGGCAATGCCCCTTTCCTAGGGAAATAATATCAATTCCGGTTGCACCGTCCGTGATTGTTGACTGTTGACTGTTGACTGTTGACTGTTGACTGTTGACTGTTGACTGTTGACTGTTGACTGTTGACTGT
>NZ_JAUBVJ010000174.1:0-5681 GCF_036702785.1 Microcoleus sp. AR_TQ3_B6
GCGATCGGCACTGGTTCAACCAGCGCCGACGCCGCCGATGTGATTACTGATTTTACCCTCAATCTAGACAAAATTGATTTAATTAACCCCCTGGCTTTTAACCAGTTAAATATTTTTCAAGGCACAGGGGCTTTGGTGAACGATACGATAATTCAGTATCAGGTAACAGGGGAATATTTAGCTATATTAAAAGGAGTGACTGCCAACAGTATAGTTGAGCTAGTGAGTTTCGTGGTGTAGCTTTCCGGGATGCCGATATATTTTGTATGCCAGCAACAATCTACTAATAAAAGCTGCTGGTGTAAATTGTGCCACCCAACCGGCGTGAGTGCCTAAGTGTTGGGAATGATTGAAGTTGGGTTAGCTATCGTCAGATAAAAATGTTACAAATCCTATGAGATCAGATCCGGTCGATTACCCGACCTCATGTAGGGACCCGTGAGCCAACAATATCGGCCAACAATCTCCCATCTCAAAAACCCGCCCGGCCGGGATATGATGGTCGATCGCTCGGACATGATAGGAAATGAAGCTGGGAGCAAGAAAATAGTAATTCGAGTTTTCTGGTAAAGAGAGCGGGTGCTCGAATAAAAAACTTGACCACAAAAATGACTGCCAGTAAAGACAGAACTTACGAACTGGCAGAGGGCGGTGCGCGCTCCTGTGCCAACTCAGGAGTCGAGTCACACCACAAGCCAGATTAAAGACGTTTTTAATGAGCAATAAATATTTTTTATTCGGCTCACCCCGTGAAAAAGTAAGAGACTACAAATGACACCACAAAAAATGGCTTCACAACTAATTTTTATTGACTCAAATGTAGAAGATTACCAGAGTTTAATTAACGGCGTTTCCCCAAATGCGGAAGTAATTATCCTAGATGAAAAGCTCGATGGCATTGAGCAAATCACCGAAAGGTTAGCAATTGAACAAAATATAGAAGCAATCCACATCATCTCTCACGGCTCTCCAGGTTCCGTACATCTCGGTACAAATACACTCAACAACAGCAACATAGAAAGCTTCAGCCCTCAACTCAAGCAGTGGCGCAAAGCATTAATTCCCGGTGCCGATATTCTCCTGTACGGGTGTAATGTCGCCGCCGATGTATCGGTGACAACTGACATCGACTACATCCGTCATATCAGCCAGGGGTTAAAACCCCTTTCAATTAGCTTGAGTCGGTTAAAAGTGAGATGTGGCACCATTATCAATAAGCCTTCGATCGACGGGCAAGATGCCCGTTCCACGAGAAAATCTACTGTTTGTGGAACACGCATCTTGCCCGTTCTTGAGAATGGTGCCAGATGTGAGTTAAAAGCGACTCAAGACAATCTTGACAATTCACTGATGGGGTCATCTGTCGATGACTTTCGCGATCGGACGGGGGCTAAAACCCCGGGCGGGACTGGTGTTAATCCCACAAAACCAAACCAATTCCTCCAACGCCTGAGTGAATTAACAGGTGCCGACATCGCCGCCTCGGCCAACCCCACAGGCAATGCCGCACTGGGTGGAGACTGGGAACTGGAAGTACAAACAGGCGCGATCGAAACACCCATACCATTTAACGCCAACACCCTCAAAACTTACAAGGGCGTACTCGGCTTCAGTCCCCCCTACACCTTCCCTACTGGCACTAGCCCTAGGTCCGTCAGCATCAGCGACTTCAGCGGCGACGGGAAACCTGATTTAGCTGTGGCGAACAACGGCAGCAACACCGCCTCCATCCTGCTCAACACCACTGCCACCAACGCCACCACCCCCACTTTTGCCCCCAAAGTAGACTACACCACTGGGACTGGGCCGGTTTCAGTCAGCATCGGCGACTTCAACGGCGACGGTTCACCAGATTTAGCTGTGGCGAACATTAACAGCAGCACCGTCTCCATCCTGTTCAACACCACCCCCACCTTCGCCCCCAAAGAAGACTTCCCCACTCAGACTAGCCCCAGATCAGTCAATATCGACGACATCAACAGAGACGGTTTACCAGATGTAGCTGTGGCGAACATTGACAGCAGCACCGTCTCCATCCTCCTCAACACCACCGCCATCACCCCCCCCTTCGCCCCCCAAGTTCCCTTCCCCACTGGGACTAACCCCTTTTCAGTCAGCATCCGCGACTTCAACGGCGACGGTTCACCAGATGTAGCAACGGCGAACTTCGGCAGCGACACCGCCTCCATCCTGCTCAACAACACCCCCATAGGAGCCGCCACGCCCACTTTCGCCCCCCAAGTTCCCTTCGCCACTGGGAGTAACCCCATTTCAGTCAGCATCGGCGACTTCAACGGCGACGGGAAACCTGATTTAGCTGTGGCCAACTACAGCAGCACCAGTGTCTCCATCCTCCTCAACACCACCACCCCGATCGGCGCCACCCAAATTACCTTCGCCACCCAAGTTACCTTCTCCACTGGGAATCGGCCCTTTTCAGTCAGCATCGGCGACTTCAACGGCGACGGTTCACCAGATGTAGCAACGGCGAACTTCAACAGCCAGGATGTCTCCATCCTCCTCAACACCACCGCCACAGGCGCCACCCAAGTTACCTTCGCCACCCAAGTTACCTTCGCAGCTGGCAATGAGCCCTATTCCCTCAGCATCGGCGACATCAACGGCGACGGGAAACCAGACTTAGCGGTGGCGAACCGCGGGCTCACCACCGCCTCCATCCTGCTCAACACCACCCCCAAAGTTACTGCTGTCACCGCTACCACCGCAGACGGCAGCTACAAAGCAGGTGATACCATCCCCATCACCGTCACCTTCGATGCCGCTGTCAACGTCACCGGCGCACCCCGACTGCAACTAGAAACAGGTACAAACGACTCTTTTGCCAATTACGTCTTTGGTAGCGGCACTACAGTGCTCACCTTCAACTATATAGTGCAACTAGGAGACACCTCTGCCGACTTAGAATACCTCGCCACCAACGCCCTCACCCTCAACGGCAACACCATTAAAGAAACTGTTGGTACAGCCTTTGACGCTTTCTTAACCCTCCCCGATACCGCCACAGCCAATTCCCTCGGCGGTAGTAAAGCCATAGTTATTGACAATCTTGCACCTACCATCACCAGCGTCACCTCTACCACCCCTGCGGGCCGTTACAACACAACTGGTAACATCAACGTTACCGTCAACTTCAGCGAAGCCGTTACTTTAGGAGGCGGTAATATGAGTGTCGCCTTAGACACGGGCGGCACTGTTACTATTGCACCTTTTACGGGTACATCTGCTGTCGGCACTTATACTCCAGCAGCCGGACAAAATAGCACGGCTCTCAACTCAACTGGAATCACTTTAGCAGTCGGTACAATATTGAGAGATGCTGCGGGAAATAATGCAACCTTGACTATTCCTGCGGGGCAATCTTTAGCGGATAACAAAGCCATAATTGTAGACACCCTTGTACCAACAGTTGCCTTAACCTCCGCACCAGCAACAACAGTAAACGCACCTTTTTTAGTCACAGCAACATTCAGCGAAAGCGTCACAGGATTTATTGCCAACGACGTTAATCTTACTAACAGTACGATTAGCAATTTCACGGGTAGCGGCACAACTTATAATTTTACCGTTACACCTAATGCTGATGGTCCTGTCACCGTGGATGTCCCTGCTGCTACAGCCACCGATCTTGCTGGCAATAACAATACTGCCGCCACGCAACTGACTCGCACTTATGATGCTACAGCACCAACAGTTGCCTTAACCTCCGCACCAGCAATAACAGTAAACGCACCTTTTTTAGTCACAGCAACATTCAGCGAAAGCGTCACAGGATTTATTGCCAACGACGTTAATCTTACTAACAGTACGATTAGTAATTTCACGGGTAGCGGCACAACTTATAATTTTACCGTTACACCTAATGCTGATGGTTTTGTCACCGTGGATGTCCCTGCTGCTACAGCCACTGATACTGCGGGTAATAACAATACGGCGGCCACTGGGTTAACTCGTACCGCTGATATTACCGCACCAACAGTTGCCTTAACATCCGCACCAGCAACAACAGTAAACGCACCTTTTTTAGTCACAGCAACATTCAGCGAAAACGTCACAGGATTTATTGCCAGCGACGTTAATCTTACTAACAGTACGATTAGCAATTTCACGGGTAGCGGCACAACTTATAATTTTACCGTTACACCTAATGCTGATGGTTTTGTCACCGTGGATGTCCCTGCTGCTACAGCCACTGATACTGCGGGTAATAACAATACGGCGGCCACTGGGTTAACTCGTACCGCTGATATTACCGCACCAACAGTTGCCTTAACATCCGCATCAGCAACCCGAGTCAACGCACCATTTAGCGTCACAGCAACATTCAGTGAAAATGTCACCGGGTTTGATAATACTGATATCACCGTCACCAATGCGACTGTGGGTAACTTTGTCACAGTTGACGGCAAAACCTACAGCTTTGATGTCACCCCGAATGCTGATGGCCCCGTCACAGTTGATGTACTTGCCGCTAAAGCCACTGATACTGCGGGTAATAACAATACGGCGGCCACTGGGTTAACTCGTACCGCTGATGTTACACCGCCAACAGTTGTTTTAACATCAACTTCACCGACAACAATCAATGCACCATTTTTAGTCACAGCAACTTTTAGTGAAAATGTGACAGGATTTATGGAAAGTGGCATTAATGTTACTAACGGTACGGTGAGCGGTTTTACAGGTAGCGGCACGACTTATAATTTTACCGTTACTCCGAATGCTGATGGTAATGTCACCGTTGATGTACTTGCGGCTGTTGCGAGGGATACTGCGGGTAATAACAATACCGCTGCCACTCAACTGACTCGTACTGCTGATGTTACCGCACCTACTGCTAGTTTGGGTGACCTTTCTAACATTACTAATTCTGGTGGTACAAGTCAGACATTGACAGTTACTTTCAGTGATAGTAGTGGAATTGATGTTAGCAGTTTAGATGATTCTGACTTGGTAGTAAATTGGTCAGGTGGTACTATTGGTGCGGAGTTTCTGGGCGTCGATACTAATAGTAACGGTACCACTGGCACGGCAACTTATTCGCTGATTCCGCCTGGGGGAAGTTGGGAGGATACAGATAATGGCAGTTACACTGTTAATTTGCAAGCATCGCAAGTAAAAGATACTCTTGGCAATCAAGTTGTAGGTAGCAATTTAGGCAGTTTTACTGTTAACATTCCCACGCCAACACCGACTCCCACGCCAACACCGACTCCCACGCCAACACCGACTCCCACGCCAACACCGACTCCCACGCCGACTCCGATTCCCACGCCTACGCCAACACCGACTCCTACGCCAACACCGACTCCTACGCCGACTCCGATTCCTACGCCGACGCCGATTCCCACGCCGACGCCGATTCCCACGCCGACGCCGATTCCCACGCCGACTCCGACTCCCACGCCGACTCCAGGTACTCCGGCTGTCCTTTTCCTGGAACCACTTGGCAGTACCGACGTACTCGAAAGCTATTGTAGCGATATATACAAAGTGCGACTAAATACTCAGCCAACTGCTGATGTCACCGTCGCCATTACCCCTGAAAGCCAAGTTACTGTCAGCCTCCGGGCCCTTACTTTTACTCCGGCCAACTGGAATATCGCTCAAACGGTTACGGTGACTGCGGTTGACGATGCGGTTGTTGAGGGCAATCATGTCAG
>NZ_JAUBVJ010000175.1:0-5556 GCF_036702785.1 Microcoleus sp. AR_TQ3_B6
ACTCCAGAAGTCGCCAAATATTCAATAATTTGGTTGTCAGGGTAGATTAGCTTTAAACTACCCATAATTAGCTCAGTTGATCTACCAAGAGGTAATGAAAAAATTAATTGGTGCATTGTCGTTCTTGTAATTGCTGAAGGAGGGAAGATATTTCATTAACAACTGCTTGACCTTCTTCTGCACTCCGAAACTGAAGAAGTATGCAGCTTTCAACATATTTTTTTTCGTTTTCTAATGCTATAATTGCATTTCTTATCTCGTTATAGTTGGGGCTCTTGCTGCTCAACAAGTCCTTTGCTCTTTGTATTGTCATGTCACGCAAATTATTAATTTCAACTTGGTAACAACAAGTTAAGTGAGCTTGGTATCATGCTCTCGATATTCATCAAAAGCTTCATTCTCTAGTTCGACTAATCCAGAGTTCATGCTAAAATCCTCATCTTTTGTAGATAAACGTTTTTCCACGGTAGTTAAGCGTTGCCCTTGGATTTGAGCAACTCTGGCCAAAGAAGTGATACGACCTTGTTGAGCCTTTGCCCTAGCCTTATTTAGTTGCACTCCCTTGTACAAGTAAGCAAGGATAGCAAAAAAAGACGTAATCGTGCCCAACACTAAGCTAATTGTTGCTAAGTGGTTCATTATTTATGCTAAATACCGATATCCTAAAATAAGGTTAATTTTTGCTATATTAAATTTACCTTATCCTCCTGTAATTCCTGTATACACTTCAATTACGATTGCAACTTCTTTAAGCCAGCGAACGGGCTCAAATTTCAGATGGTATTGAGAAGTTAACACGGGAAGTTTTACAAGTGTGATGCGACGTAAAGGGATTTTGTGCCGCGAACCTTCAAAGTCTGGATTGAAATTATCGCCTAGCAATTGGGTTAAATTTCCCGCAAGCCACCAAGAAGGCTTTGCAGAAAAAGAAGTCGTGTAAATTCTAACAGTGTGTTGTGAAAGACTTCCGGGGATTAAGATTTTATCAATTGGCTCTTGAGGCGATGGCGATGAATGAAGAGCGTTATAAACACTTTGCCAATCACTATCATTTTCTAGACCCATTGATGACAGACCTACTTCAAAGCGTTTACACGCCAGCAATAATTTTCTATCTCTTCCGAAATTAAATCAGAATTTATCATTGCTGTTCGCAAATATTCGTCCATGCTTAAGCCTGTTGCTTCAACAGCTTCTAGCCACTCTTCTTCTGATATCTTATCGTCTAAGAAATCCCTCAAACTGTAAGCCGCACTATAAAGGTTTTTGACGCAAGTATTGAGTTCGTCTAACGATAGACCAGGCATCAAAATGATAGAAGGTGTTAAAGCAGCAGAGATAGTCATATTATCGACGCTTGAATCTTTCAGGTTTAAAAGTACAACTATAACTATTTGCAGCGTCGCCAGCATCTTTTGCTGCAATCGCTGATGCCAAAGCAGTAGCTTTTGTTTGCTCGTGATCGTTAGGAGCTGTGCCCGTTGCTCCAAACGGATACGTGTAACTGTTACCGACGCGCTTTTTGTAAGAAAGTTTAGTTATTGTGCTTATTGTAGGGTCTCCGCTCCCAGAAGCACCAACAAAAACTATTATTTTTGCTGCCTCAAAACCGCCTGAATTATTAAAAGTTTCGAGCAGATTTAAGTTATTCGCGCCTGTTGTTCCACTTGCATCTAATCCTACGGCTGTGGCTTGATTAAACGCTCGACCAGTAATAGTTACTTTTTCCGAGTTTGCTTGTGCAGTTCCAATTGGTTTCCCAAAAGGACTAACTCCGCGAACAATACTGCCTCCCCGTGGTTCTAGCGCTCCGGCTCCGGGTTTAGGAATATGTTGAGGATTGCCGGCTTGATAAAGGAGAAAATTAGCTAAAGCGCTACCGGCAGGAGGGGTAGTGCCTTGAAGCATTTTTACGGCAAATTTTAAGCGAGAGAATCGCCTTGTCATAATAAAAAAAGTGCGTTTGCGTTAAATTACGAAAAACAAACAAGTCAGTTTTGAGTTTTAACCGACAAAAGGCGCAACTTCATCAGAAATCGGAGATGTTACTCGCAAAGAAATTGTTTTCACGACATAAAGACTGCCGTCCGAACCACTTTGTTGTTGCACAACAGGCGCGGTTAGAGAGTTGAGATTTTGTCCAGGTGGCAAATCTTGATTGATCCGCTGCTGAGCTTTATAAGCAGCCAGCAAAGCCGTATACAAAAGGCTTGTCATTTCGTCGCCATCATTTCCTAAGCCTGCAATAACTGCCTTGGTTCTAGGATCTTGAACTTGAGCCAATAGATCTTGCTTGCTAATGCCTGTCATTTACTTGAATCTCCATGTCTGCTTTTTCATCATGAAGTTTTTACATGATGGTGTCAAGCGGTAAAACCCTTGCTATCAGAGTGTTTGAGTATACTTTTTGTTGCGTACAACCCTAGGGTTGTACAAAGTAGTATATTTTCTTAGACTTTCTTTTGTGAATTTTTGTAAAGATTGATTTTATCTAGCCCAGGTTGGGCAAGTTGGCCGGTTCATTCTCTGGCCAAAGGTCAAACTCGATCGTTTCTTCGTCCCAAAGCGTCCCGGCTAAGTCTTCCCGTCCACTTAAATCAGTTGATTTTTTTTTCCACACAAGCACAGCCTTGCTCGGGTAGACGATGTAAGGTAGTGCTTGCCGGCGAGGTGTTGCTTGCACGTAACCAGACTCTCGCACTCCATTGGGTAAAAGTTCCGCAGTAGATAACTGCAGCAGCTCTTCAATTTGTTGCAAAGCCGAATTTCCTGTAGCCCCGTAAGCTTGCATCTGTTGACTGTTGTCCAATTGTGCAGTGATTAATACTTGCCCGCTGTTGTAAGGCTTAGCCGCTAATTTGATTTCTTTCCAGGTCAGGCCGCGTTTGACATCAAAAACGGTAATTTGCCTCTTCCTTGCTCTCTTTCCGTCTGGCATCACCCACGGCGGGCTTGGCTTTTCTTTAAACTCAATTATCAATCGCCTCTGCACGACGCCTGGACGAATGTACTCATCCGTGGGTGAACCATTAATCAAAACTCCCACATCACGATTTCTAAACATTTGATGCGTAGCAAGCACTGAAACAATATTAGGACCGAGCACTGCTTCCCGACCACTGAGAACTATTCGCTCATCTGGCACAGTGCGATCGGGAGTGACCTCTACAATCCGCTCCGCCCCCAAAACGTTGTTATTTGCGATCGCCTGCTCTGCCAAGAAAGCATCGATGCCACCAGCTACTGCATAGCCGGCCTCGATACAAGCTTCGGTGCCTTCCTCCCAAGCCTCTTCTACAAAGTTTCTAAGAAAGGTATTAGGGATAGACTCAATCGCGTTTTCGATTGTACTGGCGATTGTCCAACTTTCACCCTTTCCCCAATTCTCTACGTTTGCTGTTCCAACTATGCCACGCAGTGCTATGCCAAAGGGGTTGCTCGGATCTTTTAAAGCCCGACGCACATTTTTGTAGAGCCATAGGAAAGAAGCCTGTACTCCCATCCGAAAGCCCGCTTGAATAACTTCCGTCGCCGCATCTAGCATCTCATCGATCGCCTGCTCGCCAACTTCTTTAAGTAAGTGTGTGGCTAAGCTTTCGTTGAATGTCATGATTGCCGCAGCAGGAACGAGCCCGCAGCCAATCCAACCGATTGCCCGCCCCACTGCACTGCCTAATATTCCCCCAAATGAATCCCAAAGGCCCTGAATTTGTGTGTCGATAGATTCATCTGTCATATTCCAATCAAAGTTGGCAACAAAAGTTACTCCGCCAACAATCCAACCCCACAATTTTGTCCAGCTAAAACTTAACAGATTGAGCGCTCCGGATATCAAAAAACCAACAAAACGACTAGCTCCATCCCACAAATTTTCTAAAAATCCTTTATCGTCAGAGCTTACAGTAGCTGTTGCCGACCAAGTTCTAACAAGAGACCCCCCCGTTGATGACTCCCTTATTTTGCGAGAACCTAAATCCCGCAATACCAGCCCTATCTTTTCGATTTTTGTGCTCATTCATCTTTCCCTGCTTGTGCAATATTGTCCCCAATTTGACGAATCCGAGGCCGTTGCTCTCTATCGCGACCATAAGGGGTATTTGCATTTTCAATTCCAGTCGAAAATCCAAAACCGTTCTCATATTGGTCGAGTTTGTCCTCCCATGATTCTTTTGTTGGTGCAGTGTCACCATCAGCAGTTTTTACATTGGTTATTTTTTCTGAAAGGTCAACGCTTCCTTTTAATTGCGAAAGAATTTGTTTCTTGATATCGTTTTTGGGATTTACTTGCCTCCAATGTACAGCTCTGATTATTGCTGCAGCTTGTAACAAATCAAGAATCAGGTCGCGTAGAGTTTCTTTGTTTTCATATTCAATACCTTTTGTGTGAACAACAGTTTCTACGATCAGTTTGTCTATGGATGTCGCCCCTGGGGTGTACGTTGATGGAATTTCAACATCAAATTCAGCGTAAGGGAAAGCCATGTATTTAGCAATTGCCATAGTTGCTAAATACCCTTTTATTGCTTCTTGACGAGCCATTCCAGACTCTGTCAAGTTTCGGACAGACAATGCTACCAAAGCCTCGACATTAGCTTGGATAGAAAGTATTTGTCCTTCTATCTCAGCGACCGATTCTGCTAAATTTGGAAATTTTACAGACTTTTCTTGATTTCCTTCTTTGGTCAAGTCGGCGTCTTTTATATCTATTTGTATCTCCCATTGTCCCCAGCGTTCGTCGTCGCGCCTAAATTGCCAGTCGAGTAAATCCACAAAATCCTCTATTGGTACTTGTGGCGGTTCTGCTGGCTGTTCTCCTTCTTTTGGTACTTCTTGAATAATAGTTGCTGGCAATTTACCGGGGAATTTAGCAATTCCTAAGCCTTTGTGAATCTCTCTTAAAAGCTTGGTACTTTCTCTACAGCATTCATCCATGTTTCGTCTCCTTGGTGGTGGGTTTGGAAAGGGGGAAGCAGAAGGAGGAGGGGGAGGAGAAGGAGTCGGGGGAGAATTAGGATTAGGGAGACAGATAACTTGATATTCTGCACCACCAAAGGTTTCAAAATATTCGCTTACCACTGTACCGTTATAAACAACTCCCGGGAATATCGGTTCTGCAATTTCTTGAGCAAATCGACTATCATCGGAACGTGCGGGCCACAGATTAAGAGTTACTTCGACGCTTCCAGGTGGTTGTTGAGTAGTTGCCCCAAAATTGGTATAAGTAAATGTTCTTAAAAACTTGCCATTTGGCAGTGGAGCATATGTATATTCGTATTGGTATAATTTTTTTATAGTTCCATCTAAATTTAATCCCTTCCATCCACCCTCAATAGTTCTTTTGAGGGTACCATAAAGTAATTTTCCAGAACTCTCGCACTCAGCCGCGATAGTTGGTGTTGGTGTTGATGTTGGTGTTGGTGTCGGTGTTGGTGTTGAATTAGGGTTTGGTTTTTTTTGCGGAAAACCTAACCCTAATTCAATCTCGATCGGGGTAAAGGGAATTTGCAACGAAACACTAACACCAACGCCACCATCTTTAGAGACGGAGACGTTAAC
>NZ_JAUBVJ010000176.1:0-5353 GCF_036702785.1 Microcoleus sp. AR_TQ3_B6
AACAACTCGGAGACTCTCGGGATTTTAGATTTTAGATTTTAGATTTTAGATTTTGGTCCAACAACTCGGAGACTCTCGGGATTTTAGATTTTAGATTTTAGATTTTAGATTTTGGTCCAACAACTCGGAGACTCTCGGGATTTTAGATTTTAGATTTTAGATTTTAGATTTTGGTCCAACAACTCGGAGACTCTCTCTGAAATTTATTCAGCAGATTCAATGATTGGAATTAATCGTGCCTCGATTTCCTTAATATAGGCTGTTAAGCCTGTACGATCGCCTTTTTCTCGCAGATATTCCAGACTCGTCTCTTCCCAGCACTGTTGTTCGCGCTCCATTCTGCCACCTGTTAGCTTTTCGACAACTACTTTAGGATTTCTAAGGCGATCGGGTTCTGTCAATGAGTTGCGTAGTCTGTGTGACTCCTCGCAAGGATTAAACGTCAATTGTGTCGTTATCTCTTTAAGGATTTGTCCTTCCTCTTGATTAGATGGAATAAACCCATTCAAAACCCAAGCTTCCCGCATTCGCTCGGCTGTACCAATAATAATTTCTAATTTAGGTTGTCGATTGATGTGTTCAGAACGTGCTTGCTCAATACCTTCTCTTCGCTGAGGTTGATTGTCTAAATCCCGGATCAGGAGAACTGCTTTAATCTGTCGTGTTTTTTGAAGATAACTGACTAAATTAAGAATTTTGATAGTATTTGCTCCATCAGGTTGTAATGTTTGCTGGCGAGGGTTAGCACGACGTAAAAATCTGGGTGGCTGAAATCCTGATTCTTTTTCACGCTCAATGATATGACTAATATTTTTCCAGCAAGAATGCTCTGTATTTTCTTCTAAACCACTCCATTGAAATAGATGTTGCAGCATCTCAGGTTCTAACCAATCAATGTTTTCTACTAAAACGCGATCGGCTAATTTAGTAGCGGTTCGTGCATCTGCGCTACTTTCTACAATCACCACAAACTCAATCATTTCTTTCTCCTGCAACCACCCAATCTTCCCCCACAGAATCCCAAAATTCGCCAGTGGTTAAAGTTTGTTTTGCCCATTCTACCTCAGGATGTTCATCCAATCGTTTGCAACGAGTCACACCTAAATTGTTGTTACTTAATACGTGGACTTGAGAAGGAATAAGTTCATCGACAATGTAAGGAGAATGGGTCGAAAAAATAATTTGCAGGTTGCTGTTTTCTTGAATAATTTCCTTGAAAACAGCGATTAATTCTCGTTGCGCTGTTGAATGGAGTCCCTGTTCAACATCATCTAGTAACACTAAATTAGGTTGATTGGGATTCATCAAAACAGTCAGTAATCCGAGAGCGAGCATTGTTCCTTCGCTAATGGCATGGGCTGGTATACGCTTACCAGTATTCATGTCCAGGACAACTTCTTTCCCTACAATTTCCTGACTTTCTTCGTAGGAGATAGATTTGCCATCGACTTCGATTAAGCGTTGGCGATTGACCATAACTTTAGCTCGCCTTACCCCTACCTCGCGTACACCTGGTACAATCCGTTTCAACATTTCCTGTAAAGATTGAAATTTATCTGGAGCTTCGTCACGAAGATAGTCTAAGGTAGGTGCTAACCCTGAACCATCGAACTCAACTCGCGGTGTAATTGCATCACTGTAAGCTGCTTTAGCAAGATTACTGGCTACCAGTTTAAGATTAACTGCGTTTCTCAAAAATTGCTGAATTGGCTCTTCCTTAGTGAGAAAGGAAGTTTTAGACATTTGTTTCCTATCTTCCTGGTTTTTATCGGCCTTCCATGATGCTATAGGATACCAAACACGATCAACTTTTTGTGTCCAGTTATAGGAAGCTTCCCAATTATTTAGCTCTCGGTTTTTCCAAAAACCACTTGCAGTAACAGACATATTATCTTGCCCAATTGTTGTAATAAATTGAGGCGCTCTTTCATGCTGAAAAATATTGTCAAATGATGAATTAGCAAGCTGACTGAGATAATGCAATGCTTGCAACACTGATGTTTTACCCGAACTGTTTTGTCCTACGAGTGCGTGTAGGCGTGAATCATCTAAACTAAGTTCTGTATCTTGATGACTTTTGAAGTTATGAAGTTTGATCTTTTCTAGCATTTGATTGCTAACATCCTTTTATACTTTTTGATTGCCGAAATTGTAGTGTGTGTTCGGATGTTCTAAGTTGTTAGCGCGCATCTAATTTTAACAATCATGTTTCTTGAAACAATGAGTGGGGCGTTGCTTCTAGCCCGCCCCAAAAACTCAAATTAAATACCGTAACAGCTTACTTCGGCTCGTGACTCCCAATCCGCTTGCCTTCGCCATCGTACACCTGCAGCGGGATTTTGGCGTTTTCGGCGATCGCCTCCAAGGCTTTTTGCAATGTTTCAACGTGCTTTTCTACAGCTTGGCGAGTCTTGGGAGCGTTGTTGTTTTCCGCTTGGATGAAAGTTTGTTGCAGTTTCTGCACGTAATTAGGAGTCATCTGCACCGCGATCAAACCTTTGCTAACAGTATAGTCGCAAATCTTGGGGTTGCCTTTACAAGTTCTATCTAAATCCGTGCGGGCTTTTTGCAGCTTTCTTTCTTCCTGCAACCTTACTTCTGCTTCCTGCAAGGAAGTTGTGTAGGAAGCGAGCAGCGGTTGGGCTTTTTGGGAATAGGAAGTTGCCGCCGGCACTTGCTCCGCGTAACTCAAAGCTCGCCGCCAGTATTCTGATGCTTTAAACCAGGCGTTTTTGCCCTCAAAAATTCGAGCTTGGGCTGCTAAAGTCACAGCTTGAGTATAGGCATTTTCCGAAATTCCTTCGACATTTTTGCGCTCGATCGCTTCTGAAAGTTTGGTTTCGTATTTGGGAACTAACAGTTTAGCTTGTTGGTAAGATGTTGTGTCCGTGGGAATTTCTGATAGGATTGCGAGGGATTTTTCCCAACCTGCTTGCACTTGAGCCCAAGTCTCGGCTGTCTGAGCTACTGCTTCGCGAGCTTCTGCTATTTGGGCTGTATTTTGGGCGGCGAGCAGCGTTTTTTCCGCTTGTTTCTCTGTGCTTAACTGCCGATTTCCTGTTACTAAATTCTTCCGGTATTCCTTCGCTTTTCTCTGAGCAAACGGATAAACGGGGCTGTCTCTGGGGATTTCTCCGAGTTGGGCGATCGCACTTTGCCACAGAGCTTGTGCTTCCTGCCCGTCCTCAGCAGAATAAGGCGGATTTTGGGTTTTCTGGGCTGCTGACTGTGCCAGGCGCGCTGCATCGATCGCAGAGTTTAAATGCTGATTTTGCAAACGGTACTTTTCCAGGGCGCTTTGAGCTTCACCGCGATGACTTGACCATGAGGGAATCGGTTCTAAAAGAGCGATCGCCTGTTTTAACTGTCGCTGCGCTTCTTCGGGGCTGTTGGCAACTTTTGACGTTTTCAGAGTCCTCGCCGAATTCTCGCTCAACTGTTTGGAATTAGCTAATGCAGGACATCCTCCGATGACACAGGGGCGGCTCAGCAGATAATAACCGCCTGCCAAAACTAGCGCCGCGATGCTGACGATTCCTGCTGCTGCCAGCATCGCCAAGGGTGAATGCTTGGGTTTTTCGGCAACTGTTACCGCTTCCATATCCAGCGGATTGAAGGGATTGTCTGCAATATCTGTCGGTATTGCAGCTACCTTAAAGGCGATCGGATCGGAATTGCTCGAACTCTCAGACAAATCGGGAAAATATTCTTCACCCCCCGCGTCTTTAATATCCGTTCCTAACCCTATCTTTTCCTCTACATCCGCCGTCTGGGCCGCATTTTCTGTTAAAACTATCCCCGTTTCTGCTACAGGGATATTCTCGGTTTTTTTGAACAAATCCACTGTTTTGGGTCTTGACAAAACCGGGTGGTGCATGGTAAAAGAATGGAAAGCATAAGGCTGTTTTTGCCCGGTAATTTTTAGGCAAAGTCCAATCTGTTGAATAGCTTCCGGTTCAATTTCGAGAATTGCCGCTTCTAGCACCGCAAAAGTCGGTTTTGCTTTGAGAACTAAACTGCGCGGGTGTTCTCCCACAACCGTTAAAGATTCATCTCGAAAATCGCAACTAATATAAAGCGGTAAATTTTTTAAGCCGGCTGCTTGCAAGTGCTGCTGCAACTTTACTTCGAGAATTTGTGCCTTGCTTTGGATCGTTGCTACTGTCATATTTTTTCCTCTCTCTGAACTCACCACTTGCGATTTTAGATTTTGACTTTTAGATTTGATATCATGTCCGAGCGATTAACCATAATATCCCGGTCGGGGCAGGTTTTTCAGATGGGAGATTGTGGGCAGGTATTGTTGGCTCACGGGCCCCTACAAAAATCGCCGTCGCTCGACCGGACATGATTTGAGGTTGCCTAACAGTCTGGCTTTTTGATTTGTTTGAACTTTGGCACCGATTCATTGCAAATCTTAACTCTTAAAATTCAAGTTGCTACAAAATCTCAACTCTCAAATCTCAACTTGCAACGCCTGTCCATAACTTTCGCTGTAATAAACTTGAGTCACGTCAAAACGCCCGCCATATTGTTTGAAAGGTGCTGCTGCATAACCAAGCGGCAGCAAACAGCAAACATCTACTTCTTCGGGAATTTGAAAGGCTTCTTTCACCCTAGCGCTGACAAAACCTTCCATCGGACAACTGTCTACTCCAAAGCTTTTAGCTGCAATCATTAAGTGAGCTACTGCGAGCATTGTATGTCTGTTTGTCCAAGTTTCTAGGGACTCAAAGCAGGGACGGTTCTCGAACAATCGCGGGATTGCTTGTCGCATATAACCGGCTAAATTGTCATTCATTGCGCCTGCGGCTTTGCCCAATTCGATGACGGCTTCGGTGTTTTCGTGCCCGGCGGCGCGTCGATCGCCACAACAGATTAATACTGTTGGGGCTTCTACCACTTGGCGCTGATCGAAGGCGCAAGCTTTTAATTTTTCCTTGCTGGCTGGGTCTTGAAGTACAATAAACCGCCAAGGCTGCAAGTTGTAACCCGAGGGCGATCGCACTCCCAACCGCAAAATCTCTGCCAATATTGCTGGGGGAATCGGATCGGCTTTGAAGCTGCGCGCCGCCCGGCGGCTTTCGATCGCGGTTTTAGCATTAATTGAAGGTTGGATTTCAATTGTCATGGATAATTGGTAATTGGTAATTGGGCATTGGGCATTGGCCAAACAGGGCATTGGGCATTGGGATTGGGGCATTGGGATTGGGGCATTGGGATTGGTAACTTAAAAAAGTTGAATTGTTTTTCTTCCTTCTTCCTTCTTCCCTCTCCCTTCTTCCTTCTTCCTTCTTCCTTCTTCCTTCTTCCTTCTTCCTTCTTCCTTCTTCCTTCTTCCTTCTTCCTTCTT
>NZ_JAUBVJ010000177.1:0-5267 GCF_036702785.1 Microcoleus sp. AR_TQ3_B6
TTTTCGAAAATCGATTTGGGATTGATTCCACGGATAAATCACGTGGCGGGTACCACCTTTGAAATTCGCTTGTCAGCGGACACGATACAATAACTAATGACTAACAACTAATGACTAATGACTGATGACTCATTACCAGTCATCCTTTGGTTTGTTGCTGTAAGTTTCCCAATCTTCGTAGGGCGGCGACTGATACAAGGGTTCTGGTTCTATTTCTGCTGACATTTCTACTTCGGGTTCCGATTCTTGCTGATAGATGTTCAGAGGTTCGACAACGCGGGCGATCGCATCTTTGACAAATGCTTTTACAAACTCGTCTTTCCTATTTAACTGAAACTGCCTTTGCACGACTTCGGCGATGCCACCATCGCCCCAATCTTGGTCGTGGCGGAAATATTCAATAAAACTTTTACCGGCAATTCTGGTTAAATAAGCCGCGCTGACTGCTTGAATTGCTTTGCCAAGTACAAACCCGGCTACGCTTAACTGCAGCGCCCTTGATACTACTTGAATTACCCCTTCAACTATTCCCAAACTTGCTAGGGTTTTTGCTAGAGATAAGGCCAATTCTTTCGCGCGATCGATATTTAATTCGCAGCCGTAAATCTTGGCAATTTCTACTACCATTTGAGCGTTAACTGCTGCTGTCGCCAGTAAATCCACAACTGGCAAAGGCGTTACGGCAATTACTCCGGCTCCTATCCACTGAAATCGCTCTACTGCCTTATCAGCTTGGCGTCGCCTTTGAGCGTCAATTAACTTGCGCGCTTGGTCTCCCAAGTGCTGAGATTGCAGCAAAATATTGTCCGCAATTAAGTCTTCGCCTTCGGCTCGCAAAATCGCAGCGATGCGCCGAATTAATGGCATAATATCCGGGTCTGGCTGAAAAATTGTGCCGTCTTCTAGTACAACTTTTGGCGGATTGGCGCTAATGGCGACTACATCCATTGCTGATACAAAACCTTTAACTCGCTGCCGCAGTTGAGCGAGAATTTCATCTCTGTCGCTGTCGGGATAAAGGTCAACTTTATTAAAAACCACGATCGACCTTTTGCCAATTTCCGCCAAAGCCCGCAGCGGTTCGTACTCGGATTTGCGCAAATCGCCGTCCAAAACAAATAAGATCAAATCTGCCCTGGCCGCCAACTGCCTTGCCAATTCCTCTCTATAGGTTCCCGCTACTCCGGCTTCCAAAATGCCTGGGGTATCAGTAATTGCTAATTCTCGATCGATTCCTTTCAATTTCAGAGTGTAAGTTTCCCCAACGGAGGTAGTTCCCATCGGCGCGCCCACCTGTCCCGCCATCCGGCCCACCAGCGCATTGACAGCGGAAGTTTTGCCCGCAGAACCGGTGCCGAAAACAACTACTCGAACGCTGCCGCGGGCCATGCTAGCTTCAATTTCGCGGGCTCTCAACAGCAAAGCTTGCCGCGCTACTTCATCTTGAATGCGATCGACTTGCTGCCTGATTGCTTTGAGATTTTCCGAAGCAGCTTCACTTTTGACAACAGGAACCTTCGGATTAATCGCCCGTTTTCCCTTAACTTTCTGAGGACGTTGCAGCAGCCTAAAATAGTAAAACAGCGCAAAAATTAGCGTTGCCAAAAGTACAATTATCAGGAAAATCAGCAAATTAGCCAGCAGCGGCGAAGCAGACCACGCAACTTGACTGTAAAGCCCAGTTAAGGAACTCACCAGCCCAATAATCAGCCCCAGGGCGAGGCAGAAAGCAGCAATTAAGGTTAACAGGCGCGGCAAAGGCATGAGGAAAGCGGCAAATAAAAGGGTTATACTTTGATTTTTACATTACGCCGATAGTCATCAGTGATTGCAAATCTAAAATCTAAAATCTAAAATCTAAAATGGCGAAGCGCCCGATCGTACTGCGCGATCGGGCAAATCCCGATTCTGTCCGACTGCGGGCGCGATTTGCGGGCTTTTAGTGGTAGCGGGTGCAGACGGACAACTGCGATCGCCCCCGAGTCGGCAATTGTAGCTGGCACGACTACTCAAATACAGCCGTGAAGCGTAGCTATGCCGTAGGGAATCGCCCCCCCAAAGTGCAGGCTGGCTGATTTGCATCTACCTACTTATTTATTCGGCGATTTATTCGATCGCGAGTCGAGCAATATTTTTTCATTAATAATAAAATATCACATTAAGTACCCAGAAACCCGGTTTATTAACGTAAGTGCGTTTTGGAAGATCCGAAAGCGGTAACGAGAAACCTGGTTTTTTAGGCAGGGTAAAAGCGTCCTTATTCACAAAAATCATCAAATTAAGTATCTATGCGGTTCTCTCAAATGAGGCGCGAGTTAAGTTAAACTGAATTGTCAGTGCGTGAATTATTCACAGGTTCGCATTTATGCATATCAAACATCTGAACCAGCCTTCACAAGAACTCTCTACCTCTTGCGAGCCTAACATCCAACAGAGCCAGCCACCAAAGCCCAATTATTTCGCTCACATAGCCCGTTTATGCGGCAACCTCAGTATTCAAGACAAAATCTGCCGTGGGTACGCACTAGCTCTTGGTGTTGCGATTGGGGGAACGGCTGTCGGGATGTTGGCGGGCAATCATTACTATCAAATAACTAATAATCAAGTACACATCGATCGAGAAAGTCAGCTTTTAAATAAGTTGCAGGTAGCTTTACTGCGGACGCAAAACAGCCAAAAATGGATGATTTACTGGCTCGAACAGCCCCAAATATTTGACAGGAAATACCAACAGCTACAAAACAATATTTACAGTTTAAAGTTTGCCGTATCTGAAGTTAAAACTCTGAAAAACAGGCAGGAACAGATAGAAGGCTTACAAAGCTTTAAAAAAACTTACGCTCCGATACTTTCTAATTACATTTACCAGCTAGAAACCGTTAATAAAAAAATCAAGAATTTGCCCAAAACACCCGATCGAAAAAGTGTTAAACTCAAGTTGCTGTCGAATTTAGAGCGAGATAAAATTGCGTTGCAACTGGATAGGGCGGTCAATGATATAGCAGAAATTATCGATCGCGCCCAAGAGCAAGAAGATGCAGGGCGGGAGGCGCTGCAGCGAGCGCAGGCGCTGCGGGAGCAAATAATTTTTGGTAGCATGGCACTGTCGATCGTCGTTGCAGCACTGCTGGCGGGCTTCACCAGTCAGGCGATCGCCAAACCCCTGGCCGCTGTAACTAAAATTGCTCAGCGAGTGACTGAAGAATCTAATTTTCAGTTGCAAGCACCAGTTACCAGCACCGATGAAGTAGGAGTATTGGCAGCTTCGCTGAATCAACTGATTCAGAAAGTAAATCACTTGCTAAAAGAATTGAAATCTGAACAAGAAAGCCAGATACTTCAAAATGAGAAAATGGCAACTTTGGGGCGGATGTTAGCCGGTGTTGCTCACGAAGTTAACAACCCAATCAATTTTATCTATGCCAATATCGACCCAGCCCGAACTTACGTTGAAGATATTTTAGATTTGCTCAAAACTTACGAAACAGAAATCCCCAACCCGCAACCCGCCGCAGTGAGCGCCAAAGCCGAAGAAATAGACATCGATTTTCTCAAAGAAGATTTGATGAAAATATTTGACTCAATGCAAATGGGTGCTGAAAGAGCCAAAGCTATTATCTTAAGTTTGAAAGATTTTTCTCGCCTCGACGATGCGACCCCTAATTCCGTCGATTTGCACGCCTGCATAGACAGCAGTTTGCTGATGCTCAACAGCCGAGTCAAACAGGGCATTGAAGTGGTGCGCAATTACGGGAACATTCCGAATATTGAAGGCTATATGGGTTTGCTTTACCAGGTATTTGTGAACATTCTGAACAATGCACTAGATGCTGTGGAAGAGAGAGCAACAATGGAGAAAACCAGCTCGGAGGAGGCGAAACAACAATCGGCTTCGGAGTCAATCAAACAGCAATCACCTAATTTTTCGCCTAGGATTGTGATTACTACAGAATACTTGGACGAGGACTCAGTGATAGTGCGAATTTCCGATAACGGTATGGGAATACCTGCCGCCACTCAAGAAAAATTGTTTGAAACATTCTTTACGACTAAACCGAGAGGTGTAGGTACTGGTTTGGGATTGACCATCGGCCGCCAAATTATCGTGAAGAAACACGGGGGGACGATTAACTTTTGGTCTGAGGTAGGAACCGGGACGGAATTTGGGATAGCCCTGCCGATTAAGCAGGAGAATTTAAAGCCAAATCCGCTGTCAAAACCTCAAATTACTCGCGAATCTAATTCCCTCTACAACGGGAATGGGCAAACCAAGTCCGAGGTGAGAGGAATTGTAAAAAATAAAAAATCATGAGTTTTGAGATGGCTTACTGACAAGCGAATTTCAAAGGTGGTAAGCTGTCACGCATTTAAATTGCATATTCAGGGCGGGCGAGACACCCACCCCACAAGACGGCGAATTGTTTGTTGACATTCTATTTAAATGCCGCAACAGCTTACAAGCCCGCGGATTTATCCGTGGAATCAATCCCAAATCTCAAATCGAAAATCCTCAAGCCCCCGCATTGATCCGTGGGGTCAATCTAAAATCTAAAATCTCAAATCTAAAATCGATTGACTGGCTGTCGCTACGCCACTAGAGGAGTGATAATACCAACTCAAAACTATTTTCCGCAATCTTAAAAAACAGGAGTTGCTATAATTTCAAGTTGAGCAACAACTGTAGGGAGCAAAAATTATGGGACTATTTGACCAAATTTTGAGCGCGATCGACGATCCCAACCAAGAAGCAAGTCCCAATCAGTTGGGCAACATTCTCGGTGCGGTAGAGCAGTTGAGCGGCAGCCAGGGCGTCAATACAGGCACGACTCAGCTAGCAATGTCGGTTTTGGGCGGATACGTGCGATCGGCATTGCAAGACGTGCGATCGCAGTCCGGAGACGCACAAGCTCAACAAATTGTCAACCAATTTAGCGGCACAAATCCCAATCCGCAAGCGGTACAGAGTTTGTTCGGAGCCGGCCAACTGACACAGATAGTAGCCGATATCGCCCAAAGAACCGGTTTGAATAACGCCACAGTGCAGGCGATGATACCTGTTTTGGTGCCCCTGGTGCTGAATTTGCTAAAAACCGGCAGCAACGCCCAAAACCCCGCCCAGGGTAGCAATCCCGTTTTGAATACATTTTTAGATGCAGATGGAGACGGCGACGTAGATATTACTGACACAATTTCGATGGCAAGTCGCTTTTTGAATCAGCGCAGTTAATTTGGGCAATTTTTAACCGCAGATATCAGCGGATGGACAC
>NZ_JAUBVJ010000178.1:0-5249 GCF_036702785.1 Microcoleus sp. AR_TQ3_B6
TCCCGTTGCCGTTGTTGATAAACGTTCGCTAGTCTCAGTGCGAGCGCACTTTTTGACCTGCTTAGTCTAAACTCCAATTCAAATCGGAGCTTCAAAATAATGGGAACAATGACCCGACTGTTCGGCGGTGACAGCAGCGATGCCATCAGCCACAAAAGCGAGAAGTTAACCGCTCCGACCGATGCAAGCGTTATCACGCCTCTAAACCCTGGAAGCTTTGCGAGTATTCGTACCTCACCAGTGTGTGAGGCTCCACGCTACTTCTCTGCTGAGGAAGCAGACGCCATGAAAAAGCTCGCCAAGGAGAAGACTGAGGGTGCAAGGCACGCCAAGAAAACTTACAAGGCAATGACTAGGATTGAGGAAGCGGACGCCAAAGTACACGTAGCGCACCGCAAATATGAGTCGGCGGTCGCTACTAACGAACTCAAAAAGAAGCGTGGCGACCTGAAACACGCCAAGACTCTGCAAGGACTGCGACCGGGTTATGCCCGCCTAGGCATCGGCTTGGAGAAGGCAGAAAATCGTGCTACTGAACGGATTGAAGCCATCAAAGCCAAGCTTCTAGGAGGCGCTAAAGAATGATAAAGGCGATCGCACTCGGTAACAACTTCCTGCTGACTGCGATCGCCTCCAGCTTCCTCTGCTGGCTGGCGTCGCTACACCCTTCTCTACTGTCGTTTGTGCAAGCATTGTTCGCGCTCAAGCTCATTGCCAGCGCTACCGCTTGGCTGTTGGATGACGCCATTATTGCCATCCTAAAAATCGACTTACTGCAATTTAGATTCAGGCTAATCGCAAGTACAGTCGGGGCTTTAATCGGTGTGGGGGTGATGCTATGTCGCTCCTAAAGGTGTCGGCTTTGACTGTTTCTGGTATCACGCTCTGGCTTTTACCGCCGTTTGTTTTTAGAAGCAAAATCCCCCTGCACAATTTCATGCAGGGCATTGCCCTGGTGTCGGGTTTTACTTGTACTTTTGAGGCACGTCGCTGTGCCTTAAAGGTTTCTAAAGAGGCAGAATTTGAGGCAATGAAAGACGCTGCTGTTAAGGCTGATGTGGTGGACGAGATTAGCACTTCCATTTACATCAGCGAGCAGCAGCGACGCAAGGAAGCGGAAGCAATTCTGGCAAGTTCAGACGAGGAAGTGGAAGCAGCGCGGAAAGCACTGGAAGCCATATATACCAATAACTTACAGGCTGAAGCTTCCACTTCCGACTCTCCTGATTACCCGGTATATTTGGAAGTCCGCAAGTCAATGGAAGCGGGTAAGTCTGTGACTTGGATTGTTGAGAATGTCCTCAAAATGGGAGGGCGTAAATTCTCGGAAGGCAAGGCGAAATTACAAGATTTACTCAATCAATTTGAGGGGGGAAATGATGAGCAAAACAGATAAGACCTCAGAGTGGGCACCAACTACTGTTGCAGTAGCTGAATTGGGTATCAGCCGAGGCCACTTAATCAACCTTAAAGACGACGGCACTTTTAAGGCTGGTGAGCATTGGCGGGATATTCGCCGGACGAATGCAGCTCGCGCCTCTTACAGATGGCACTTACCCAGTCTTCACAAAATCTTGAGTATCGGGCCGGAAGTGCGAAAACACTATCCGATTCGATATCCAGTTCGCAACAAAGCAGTGTAGGAGCGGTTACTTAATTGCTTCTTCTGGAAGCTTTGCAGAGCAAGCGTTTCCCTCCAAAAACTCACTCGTCGCCCTTATAGGTCGATGTGGTAGAGACTGGCTAGGGAAAAAGAGATCAATGAGTTTGAGGGTAAGACGTAGAGTGCAGTTAGGAAGGAACCAGATAATGTGTGTGGCTTGCAACAACCCTATAGGGCTGTCAGTCATCCTTACTGCTTCTTTCCTACGCGTGTTCTGAGAGTGTTGTCAAAGTGCGAAACCCGTAGGGTTTGTGATGGTGTCAGAGTGTAGTCAGAGTAAGCTCAAAGCAGGTATAGCCTGTGCGTGAGGGATTGAATGCAATTGTAGGGAGACAAAAACTTGTTACAGTTAGAGCAGGAATCTTGACACAGCAACCTTTTGCTGTTGTTGTCAGCAAAAAGATTCGGGTAAATGGGAAGGATAGAAAATTAAGGCTGAGGTTGGCACGGCATGACAACTCAAACGCATTACCGCAAAAATAGGGCGGTCTCTTCCTCTATGCCCTAAATTATTTCAAAGCTTAGGAAACGCCAAAAACCGCTGCATTCAATTGAGACCTGAACGGCAGCGGCTTTTGGAATCATGCTCACCCAGGCGGTGAGCACATAAATACTCGTGAGTACATTATACCCCACTGGGGAAGATTCCGCATTTCCAAAATTTAACAGCTTCATCCGCAAGCACCTAATCGAATGGGTTGAAGGCTCAGCAGTATCCGAGGAAATTGCCTCCCTCAACATTGAATCGTTAACCGTCAAAGAATTAAACGAGCGCATCCGTCCAAAGGAACCCATCAAGACAGGTGGCTGGTGGTGCCGGGGCGTTCTTTGGCGGACTGGCGAAAGAGCTAGCAACTGGTACGGGCAAGCTAAACCAGATAAGCCACATCAGCCAGACGGCTCTAAACCTCGCAAGTACCTCACGGGTAGCGGCATAGAGCCTGATGCAATCTTCCTTGCAATGCCAGATAAGGATTACTGGGCCAAAGTTTACGCAGATAAGTCAATCCCCCGGAACTGGACTGAGGGAGTCAAAAAAGCTGGAGCAGGTTTGAGCATTGGACTTGCAACTATTGCTCTGACGGGCGTATGGAACTGGGGCAAAGATGGCGAATTAGCGCGATTTGTTGGCGAGTGGGCTGAACCGGGAACCGTCCACTACATAGACTTTGACTCCGACTATGTGGCCAATCCGTCCTGCCGTGCAGCCATTTTGAAGTTTGGTCGCCTGTTAGTTGAACGGGGCTGTGAGGTACACATCACTGTTTGGGATACGCGGTTCAAAGGGATGGATGATTTCATCAAAGCTAACAGTGGTGAGACTTTCAAAGAGGCTGTAGCGAGTGCGCCAACTCTAGATAAATGGGAAAAACAGCTTGAGAAAGGCGATCGCAAAAATGACACTTCAAACCCTAATATTTCTTCTACTTCTCACCCGCGCACGCGAGAAAATGTAGTATATTTGGAGTCTAAAAGTAGCACAAATGACTACATCCCTGACTGTGCGCCAATTCCAGAGCAAAGCTATGTACACAAAGCTATCGAAGCTTTGTATTCAGAGGGACACTGGGTATCAATAGCTGGTCAGCTTTTTGAATTCGTAGGAACTCATTATGAGCCACGGTCGGAAGCTGCCGAGAAACGACGGATTCTTGAGTGGTTGAGAACTTATGCAGAATTTGTGAAGGGGAAGCCTCGCTGCAATCGGTATAACTCTGCTAGTGCCAATGAGGTTTACAACTCTATGGTTGGTACTTTTGCCGTAGACCTCAAAACCATCAATCCTGATGGATTGAACACTACTAGAGGGGTCGTGAAAATCAACTCTGATGGTACTCACCAGTTGTTGCCACATGACCCTAAGCAGGTCTATACCTATGTCGGCTGCACGTATGACCCTGACATTGATGTGACGGACTGCGATCGCCTTTTGGAATGTTTGGAGCCGTCGCAACGTGAGATATTCCTGAGAACTGCTGCTGCTGCGTTGAATTTGAAGCTTGTGCGCTCGAAGTTGACGGGGCGAGGCGTAAAAGGCTTGTTGTGCTACGGCGAGGGGTCTAACGGCAAGGATACGCTGCGAGCTGTGTTGGCCGCTGTGTTCGGGCGGGGGATGACCGGCAAGTCGCTGTCAGACTTCAAATCCTATGACAATGGCCGCAAGTTCTCGCTGGCTGGAATTGAAGGAAGCATCTGCAATTGGGCTTCAGAGAACACGGCAAAAGTAGACCTAGATAACCTTCAGAGCCTTAAGCAGTTTATTACTGGGGACATTCTTGATATTGAGCGCAAGGGCAAGGACGGCTACGAATACAAGCCTGCGGCTATCTTTTTTGCCAATTGCAACAAACTACCCTCTATCACTGGAGGAACGGCCGCTATTGATGACCGCTACGGCATTTTGAGCTTCAAGAAAACCTACAAGCTCGACGCTGACCCGTCTCAGGGTGAGTTAAAGGCTGACCCGCGCTACAAGGATGACGAAAACTTTATCCTTGAGCGGATTGCACCGGCGATGCTTAACAAGATGTTGGAGCGGTTGCCACTGCTGCTGACCGAGGGCATTGACTATAAGGCTACCCGCGAGGCAATGCGAGAAGCTCAGGAAGAAAGCCGCCACCTTTGGCAGTTTGTGAGGGACTCGGGATATGAAGCTGGCAAGGGTGAGCGAGTTTATGCCAAAGATTTATGGAGCGAGCTACAAGAGTGGTATCAAGAGGCAGGGATACTCGAAATTGAGTGGAACAAGGAAGGTAAGGAGAAGTTGATTTGGAACGAGCTACCTAACCAGTGGGATAAGCCCGTGAAGGCTATAAACCAGTTGTACGCTCGACTTTGTGAGATTTTCCCCAAACTAGAGAAACATCGGCACACAGAAGCAGTTCTTGAATCTGGCCGGACTAAGGGAGATTTTTACTATCTCGGCATCAGTAAACAAAAGTCTAAG
This sequence comes from Microcoleus sp. AR_TQ3_B6, assembly GCF_036702785.1. Classification (NCBI taxonomy): domain Bacteria; kingdom Bacillati; phylum Cyanobacteriota; class Cyanophyceae; order Oscillatoriales; family Microcoleaceae; genus Microcoleus; species Microcoleus sp. AR_TQ3_B6. Next base: position 4,611 of record NZ_JAUBVJ010000178.1, read on the forward strand.
AGAAGTGAAGAAAGTGCTCCACCAAGAATTTTCTGGTGGAGCACTGGTGGAGCAAACAACCCTTATACAGAGCGGGAGTGGAGATGGTGGAGCACTAAACCCAACCATTTTGGACTTGTGCAATTCGATTGCAAAACTCACCCTCTCTGACAAGCAAAAACTGGTGGAACTACTCACAGGCACCCCTTGCTCTGACCCGCTCAAAGCTTTCAAAATTGGAGACAAAGTGGCTGGCAACAGGCCAGAGGACTCCAGCTACAACTGGCACGGCCGCATCGTTGAGATTCACACAAGTATCAGTTGCAAAGTGGACTGGCAAGAGCGCGAAGGCATGAAGGGTGGACGGGTAATCTCAATGCTCTTCTGTAACCTGCGGAAAATTTAGAGGCTCTGCCTGACAACTAACGGCTTAATCTCATCCCCCTTGACTGGGGGATTCTTGTGTCTACAATTTCTGTAGACAATTTGTTGACACTGTAGACGGTTATCAGTTATTGTAGACAAATGCTGAATACAACTGTCTACAATGAGTCAAAGTCAAGTCGTATCGTTCAGAGCTTCCGGCCACTTCCTGAACTGGATAGAAGCTCAGAGACTAGAGGGTGAGTCGGTAAGTCAAGCTGCACAACGCATTCTCAA
>NZ_JAUBVJ010000179.1:0-5207 GCF_036702785.1 Microcoleus sp. AR_TQ3_B6
ATTTTAAACTCTATTCATCAAGCAAATGTTATTCATCGCGATATTACACCTTCTAACTTAATTCGGCGCCAAACAGATCGACAAATTGTTTTAATAGATTTTGGGGCGGTCAAAGAAATCGGTACTTTTACCTCTAACTCGACAGGTGAAATATTAACATCGCAGGCGATCGGCACCAGGGGTTATATGCCTCCGGAACAATACAATCCGCAGTCTACCCCGCAACCCTACAATGATATTTATGCACTAGGAATCATCGCGATTCAAGCCCTCACCGGGCGGCGTCCCACCAATCTGTCGCAAGACCCCGAAACTTGTGAATTTATCTGGGATTATTTAACATCTGAACCCGTTAGCGATGGTCTAAGAAATATTTTAAACAACATGGTGCGTTTCCACTTTCAGCAGCGCTACCAATCTGCTGCTGAGGTATTGCAAGACTTGGATTCGCTTCAATTGACACCCCCACCGCCACCACCACCACCGCCACCGCCTGTATTGACACCGCCACCACCACCGCCACCACCACCGCCACCGCGTGTATGGAACTTTCGTTGGTTGCTGTTCGGAGTTGCGGTACTGGGCGTTGCATTGGCGATCATACTTTTAATCCCCAGAATTTTCCCGCCTAGACCGTCCCCAGATGGTGAAAGTTCTGGCGAAAAACTCCTAGTGCAACCCTCCCGCCGTTGGCCAAAACAAAGGGGAATCAAAGAGTTTGCCGACTCCAATTATCCCGAAGCTTTAAAATTGCTCAAACTGTCCTGGAAAGAAGACCGCAAAGATCCAGAAACTTTAATTTACATGAACAATGCTCTGCTGAAGGCAATAAATGCAGAATATTACACGATCGCCATTGTTGTTCCCATCCGCAGAAATCAGGACGGCAAGATCCTCGACGCAAATTTAGCCGAAGAACTTCTCCGCGGCATTGCTCAAGCTCAAACCGAAGTTAATTTAGGTCTTCTGGCTGCAAATGAGAACAATAAAGATTTTCCCGGTCAAGGCTTTCTCGAACCAAAATCTATTAACGGAAAAGGTCTCAAAGTCATCATTGCTGATGATGGCAATATCATACCCTACGCTGTTCAAAGGGCTAAGGATCTGGTCGCTCAGCCCGATATTCTAGCAGTCATCGGACACTATACTAGCGACATGACTGTTGAAACAGTAGATATTTACGATCGAAATCAACTCGTCGCCATTTCTCCGGGAAGCACAACAGAAGAACTGACGCGAAAACCTCGAAAATCTTTCTTTCGGACGGCTCCGACAACTAGCATAGAAGCTGAATCTTTAGTAAATCAACTGCTCAGCGTCGGTGAGAAAAAAGCCGCAGTATTTTACAATCCCAACAGTCCGTTCACCGCTTCTTTGTGGGAAGAATTCAAAAAGCAATTTGAAGCCCAAGGAGGAGCGACTTCTAGAAGCAGTAAGTATTCCGACTTATCTCAAAATAATTTTAACGCCGAAGCAGCAATCAATGAAGTTAAGAAAGGCGGAAAAACAGCCTTACTTCTCATTCCCGACGGTCAAGTTACTAATTCCCTGGAAAATGCGATCGAAATGATTAAAGCTAACAACGATCGCAATTGGGTTGTCGGGCCCTGGACGCTGTACGATCCGAGAACGTTAGAACTAGCAAAAGAGCTAAAGTCTGTTGAAAAACTGGCTATATCCACGTTTTGGCATCCGTTAAAAAGTTTTGACAAAAAATTTCCGCAAAACGCTGAAAAATTGTGGGGAGGCCCGGTCAATACTCGCTCGGCTTTAACCTACGATGCCGGCCGGACGCTGATTAAAGCCCTAGAAATGCAGCCTGAACCCAGCCGCGAAGGAATGCAAAAAACCTTGGCCGCTCCCAACTTTCAAGCTGCAGGAGCCACGGGTATAATTAAGTTTGACCCGAAGACGGGAAATCGGCTAAACCCTCCTCAACAATTGGTGCATATTGTACCGTGTCGTAAAGAACAGTTTGGTTTCACCTTTGTGCCGATCGAATTTCCCACAGCCGCGGCCGCAGGTTTAAAGTGCGAGTGAATTGATATCTTGTGGCATTCTCCACAAACCTGTAGGGGCTGGTTTTACGAAGTATAATTGCCTAAAATCAATAATCTCATAAACCCGCCCCCACCCGATGATAAAATCCTCAATATAAAATTGTGCAAAATGTGCGAGTGAATTGATATCTTGTGCCGAAGGCAGTAGTCGGCCAGAGCTTTAAACCCCACAGCCGACTAGGGCGACAGGTGCAAAATATCCATTTATTAGAGATATTAAAAAAAGCTAGTTTTTTTTATAATAATCCTTAGGGCTATCAATCTCGATTGGGTGACAGTAGCGGCAATTTTCCTCTCCAACATTCCCGAAGGACTCTCCAGCGCCGCCGGCATGAAAAAAGCAGGGAGATCGATCGGTTACATTCTCAGATACTATGATGCCCGAAGCATTCGATGAAACTCACGATTTTGCTAGACTAATTACTGTCTGCGGGTTTTTAGCTGCTTTTGTACTCAGCAAGTTAGCAGAAAGATAATTGGGAATTAACGATCGGTCATGACTAATGTAGAATTGCCAATTGCTGAGAGTTATAGTATTTTTGATAGAGACACAGAGGAATTTGATAGGTTGCCAAGCTGTATCAGGCAACAAAAAAGCTTATAATCAACATCAACGATCGCACCTCCACAAGGAACTAGAAAATTTATGTGTCTCAATCCCGGAGAGATACTGGCCGGACGCTACAGAATCATTGCTCGATTAGGACAGGGAGGATTCGCTAGAACCTACACCGCTCAAGATATACAAAACCCCGAAAATCCCCCGTGCGTAATCAAGGAAATTCCTTTTCCTCAATCCGAAAATCCCCAGGTATTGGAAAGAGCCAGGAGGCGATTTCAAAGGGAAGCTAGGGCTTTGCAGACTCTAAGAAATAACTCGCGCATTCCTGAATTGTTCAATCACTTTGAGGAAAATGGCAATTTTTACTTAGTTCAAGAATACATTCAAGGAACTCCCCCAGGGCCACCGCGTGTATGGAACTTTCGTTGGTTGCTGTTGGGAGTTGCGGGACTGGGCGCTGCATTGGCGATCGTACTTTTAATCCCCAGAATTCCCCCGCGAATCCCCAGAATTCCCCCGGGAGCAACCCTGCCTACACCCTCCGCCGATGGTGTAAGTTCTGGCGAAAAACTCCTAGTGCAAGCCTCCGCCCCTTGGCCAAAACAAAGGGCAATCAATGAGTTTGCCGACGGAAATTATCCCGAAGCTTTAAAATTGCTCCAACAGTTTTGGAAAGAAGAGCGCAAAGATCCAGAAACTTTAATTTACATCAACAATGCTCTACTGAAGGCAATAAAGGCAGAATATTACACCATCGCAATTGTTGTTCCCATCCGCAGAAATCAGGACGGCAGCATCCTCGACGCAAATTTAGCCGAAGAACTTCTCCGCGGCATTGCTCAAGCTCAAACCGAAGTTAATTTAGGTCTTCTCAAACCCAATGACAGCAGCAATAAAGATTTTCCCGGTCAAGGCTTTCTCGAACCAAAAGCTATTAACGGAAAAGGTCTCAAAGTCATCATTGCCGATGACGGCAATATCGAATCCTACGCCAAGCAAAGGGCTAATTATCTGGTCGCTCAGCCCGATATTCTAGCAGTCATCGGACACTATACTAGCGACATGACTGTTAAAACAGTAGATATTTACAATCGAAATCAACTCGTCGCCATTTCTCCGGGAAGCACAACAGAAGAACTGACGCGAAGACCTCGAAAATATTTCTTTCGGACGGCTCCGACAACTAGCATAGAAGCTGAATCTTTAGTAAATCAACTGATATTGGTCGGTGAAAAAAAAGCCACAGTATTTTACAATCCCAACAGTCCGTTCAGCGCTTCTTTGTGGGAAGAATTCAAAAAGCAATTTGAAGCCCTAGGAGGAGAGACTTTTAGAATCCGTAATTATTACGACTTATCTAAAAATAAAAATAATTTTAACGCCGAAGCAGCAATCAAAGAAGTTAAGAAAGGCGGAAAAACAGCCTTACTTCTCATTCCCGACGCTCAAGTCACTGATTCCCTGGAAAATGCGCTGGCAATGATTAAAGCTAACAACGATCGCAATTGGGTTGTCGGGCCCTGGACGCTGTACGAGCCGAGAACGTTAGAACTAGCAAAATATCTAAAGTCTGTTGAAAAACTGGCCCTATCCGTGTTTTGGCATCGGTTAACAAGTTTTGACAAAAAATTTCCGCAAAACGTTGAAAAATTGTGGGGAGGTCCGGTCAATACTCGATCGGCTTTAACCTACGATGCCGCCCGGACCCTGATTAAAGCCCTAGAAATGCAGCCAGAACCCAGCCGCGAAGGAATGCAAAAAACCTTGGCAGGTCCCAACTTTCAAGCCGCAGGAGCCACGGGTATAATTAAGTTTGACTCGAAAACGGGAAATCGGAAAAATTCTCCTCAACAATTGGTGCATATTGTACCGTGTTCTAGAGAACAGTTTGGTTTTACCTTTGTGCCGATCGAATTTCCCACAGCCGCAGCCGCAGGTTTAAAGTGCCAGTGAATTGATATCTTTTGGCATTCTCCACAAACCTGTAGGGGCTGGTTTTACGAAGTATAATTGCCTAAAATCAATAATCTCATAAACTTGTCCCCACCAGATGATAAAATCCTCGATATAAAATTATGCAAGATCTGCGAGTGAATAGATATCTTGTGCCGAAGGCAGTAGTCGGCCAGAGCTTTAAACCCCACAGCCGACTAGGGCGACAGGTGCAAAATATCCATTTATTAGAGATATTAAAAAAAGCTAGTTTTTTTTATAATAATCCTTAGGGCTATCAATCTCGATTGGGTGACAGTAGCGGCAATTTTCCTCTCCAACATTCCCGAAGGACTCTCCAGCGCCGCCGGCATGAAAAAAGCAGGGAGATCGATGGGTTACATTCTCAGATACTATGATGCCCGAAGCATTCGAGGAAACTCACGATTTTGCTGGACTAATTACTGTCTGCGGGTTTTTAGCTGCTTTTGTACTCAGCAAGTTAGCAGAAAGATAATTGGGAATTAGCCATCAGTCATCACTAATGTATAACTGCCAATTGCTGAGAGTTATAGTGTTTTTGATAGAGACACAGAGGAATTTGATAGGTTGCCAAGCTGTATCAGGCAACAAAAAAGCTTATAATCAACATC
>NZ_JAUBVJ010000180.1:0-5086 GCF_036702785.1 Microcoleus sp. AR_TQ3_B6
ATAAACCTCTCGCTGTTTAGATCCGGGCGGTTGAGGTAGCCTCGTGCTAGCCCGTCACCACCAATGTACAACTCGCCTGGAACTCCCACAGGGACAGGCTGTAGACGGTCATCAAGCAGGTAAACTTGAGTATTAGCAATGGGACGACCGATAGGAACTGAATTTCCTACAAGGCTTGGCTCAGTTATCGGGTAGCAGCAAGTAAAGGTTGTGTTCTCAGTCGGTCCGTAACCATTGATTAGCGTCAATCCTTTGATTTCTTGAAGCACCCGTTTGACATGACCGACAGATAAAACATCACCCCCCGCTAGCAGTTGACGTACACCTTTCAAGTTTTGAATCTGCTCATCTACCATCACGTGAAACAATCCAGCCGTGAGCCACAGCGTCGTCACCTGGTATTGCTCGAGCGCTCGTCCCAACTCTTGCAAAGATGGGGTGTGGGGAGGCATGACCACCAGCCTTGCACCGTTAAGCAGGCTGCCCCAAATCTCAAACGTCGAGGCATCAAACGAAATGGGGGCAAGCTGAAGAAACACTTCTTCGGTGCTGAAGCTGGCATAGTTTGTTTGTTTGACTAACCGCACTACTCCCCGATGGATGACGCTAACCCCCTTGGGTATACCCGTCGAGCCTGAGGTATACATCACGTATGCTAGGTGGTCGGGCATCACCTCGCTTTTCGGGTTCTCCTGACTTTGTTGAGCGAGAGTCTCCCAGTTGCTGTCGAGGCAGACAACCCGTGCCTGGTGTGAGGGAAGCTTTTCAACCAGCGACTGTTGGGTCAGTAGCACTGAGACTTGGGTATCTTCCAGCATGAAAGCCAAGCGCTCAGAGGGATAACCAGGGTCTAAGGGCACGTAAGCTCCGCCAGCTTTGAGAATGCCCAATAGTCCCACCACCATCTCCAACGAGCGATCCACGCAGATGCCCACAAGTTCATCTGGACTTACGCCCAGAGAACGCAGGTGGTGTGCCAGTTGATTGGCTTTAGTGTTCAACTCGTGGTAAGTGAGTTGGTGGTCTTCAAAGACTACGGCTACAACATCTGGAGTTTTTTGTACCTGAGCCTCAAACAGTTGGTGGATACACTTGTCGCAGGGATACTCTGTCTGGGTGTCATTCCAATCCACCAGCAACTGCTGGCGCTCTTGCTGTGTCAGCAGCGGCAAGTTCTTAAGGCGCTGTCGAGGATTCGCAACAATACCTTCTAGTAAGGTCTGCAAATGCCTCAGCATCCGAGTGATAGCAGCTGCATCAAAGCTACGGCAATCGTAGCTTAACTGTAGTGACAATTGTGCGCCGGGCAATGCTACTAATGTGAGGGGATAGTTTGTCCGCTCAACGCCGCGAACATTACGAAACTCTAATCTTCCTTCAGGCGAACCCAAGGAAGCATTTACCGGGTAGTTTTCAAAGACTACAATGCTCTCAAACAGAGGCAGCCCCCGGGGTACATCACTCCATCCTTGCACCTGTACCAGTGAACTGTATTCGTACTGGCGCAACTCGATTTGCTGAGCTTGGAGCTGCTTGAGCCAGTCCAGAAGGAATGCCTCCGGCGACGCTTGCACCCGTATCGGCAGGGTATTGATAAATAGCCCTACCATGGACTCGATTCCCGCTAGGTCTGCTGGACGACCGGACACGGTAGCCCCAAAGACGACATCTTCCTGTCCGCTATAGCGACTCAAAAGTATGGCCCAGGCTCCCTGCACTAAGGTGCTAACAGTCAGTTGATGCCCTCGAGCCAAGGATTGGAGGCTTGCGGTCGCTTCTACTGATAGTTGGATTTGCTGCTCATCGTAGCTCTCTACCTCACTGGGCAAGCTTCCCAATGCTCGATCGACGGATAGGGGAGTCGGTGCGTTTAAACCGCTGAGCGCCTGCCGCCAGAACGCCTCAGCCTCAGCCAAATCCTGCTCTTGCAACCAGGCGATATAGTCGCGGTAGGGACGACTGCGTTTCAGTTGTAAGTCTTGACCTTGGGAGAATGCTTCATAAAAGGCAAAGACTTCCTTAAGCACCAAAGACAGCGACCATCCATCCAACAAGAGATGGTGGTGGCTCCAAATAAATTCATAGATATCCTCGCCCATCTGGATCAGAACCAGACGCATCAGTGGTGCCTCGGAGAGTTCAAAGCCCCGCTTTCGCTCCGCATGAAGGAAAGCCTCCAATTGCTCTTGCTGTTCTACTGGAGGCAGCGCCCGCCAGTCAAACTGCTGCCAGGGTAAGCTCACGTATTGGTTTACTACTTGAAGTGGCTTGTCAAAACCCTCCCAATAAAACGAGGTACGCCAAACTGGATGTCGCTCCATCACCTGCTGCCAAGCCCGCTGAAAGGCGGGAATGTTTAGCTTCCCCTGCACGGTACAGCTCACATACTCGACATACACCCCAGACTCCGGAGCAGCAAGGCTGTGGAAAAGCATCCCCTGCTGCATTGGAGAAAGTTCGTATAAATCCTCAATATTCTCCATTTTCATTTAGACTTCCTCTTGTTGGTTTGGCTGATTTTGGCGATGAACTTATCAATATCTTTTTGACCCAGCTTCGCAGCTGGAAAATCAGAAGGCGTATAGCCACCTGCCTCAGGCGATTGACAGTGGGCAATGAGCGATCGCACTGCAGCCATAAAACCTTCGGCGAGACGCTCAACAGTAGCTCTTTGATGCAGATTTGAGCTGTAAGTCCAATTGAGTTGCAGCTGACCTCCAGCCACAAACCCGTTGATCTCCAAAAGATGGCTTCGCCTTCCCAGGAGGCTGTATTCTGAGCCGTTGGACTCTTTTGCCAGTCCAAACATCCCATCTGGCGACAGCAACTGATCGAACTGACCTAGGTAGTTGAAGCTCACCTCGGTCTGAGGAAGGGATCGCAGTTTCTGGGCGATTGCTGTGTCCTCCTTGAGATAGCGCAGCAAGCCATAGCCAATCCCCCGGTTCGGAATGCGGCGCAGTTGTTCTTTGACCGACTTCAATGCCTCTCCTGGATGGTTCGCTTCCCTGATATCCAATAGGACAGGGAAGACAGTGGTAAACCAGCCCACAGTGCGTGACAGGTCCACCGTTTCCAAGATTTCCTCTCGCCCGTGACCTTCCAACTCAACCAGCAGGCAGCGAGTACCAGTCCACTGGGCAAAGGTTTGTACCAAAGCTGTCAGCAGCGCATCGTTAATTTGGGTGTTATAAGCCTGCGGGACGTCCTGTAGCAGAGCGCGGGTTTCTTCAGCGCTCAACGAAACTGACACGTTACAAGCCGAGGCCACAGTGTTAGCGTTCTTACCAGCCGGATAGTCCACTGGCAGGGGGGCAGCTTCAAACCGAGAAGGGGCTAGCCAGTAGTCTAATTCTTGCTCCAGCGCTGGGGATTGCCCATATTCTCTCAAAGATCGGGCCCAATCCTGGTAAGAGGTGGTCTTTGGTGGCAGCTTCATTGCCTCCCCACGACTCAGTTGTTCGTATGCTCGTTGTAGATCCTCTAGCAAAATTCGCCAGGAAACACCATCTACTGCCAGGTGATGAATGACAAACAGCAGGCGGTTGGGCTGATTCCGGCCCAGGTCAAACAGCGCTACCCTTACCAGGGCACCAGTCTCCAGGTTCAAACTAGCTTGTAGTTCTGCTACTGCTGCTTCAAAGGCTGGTCTTTGCTCCGCCTCGGGTAGCGCTGACAAATCAATCCTGGTGCAGGGAACTCTCTTATCTGGAAGGGCGTTAAATTGTTGCCAGCCGGATTCAGAGCGCATAAATCGCAGGCGCAGCGCATCGTGATGGATGAGCAATTGCTGCACCACTTGTGACAATAGTGCCAGGTCTAATGGTTGCCGAACTTCCAGCAGCATCGCCTGGTTCCAGTGGTGCGGTTCGGCAAACTCTTGTTCAAAGAACCATTGTTGGATGGGTGTCAGCAACACTTCTCCTGTGACCAAACCCTGTTCGGCTTGGGACACAGAGGTAGTGTCTGCCACTGTTGCCAACTCGGCGATTGTTGGGTACTGAAAGAGCTGTTTGGGAGTGAGCTTTAAACCCGCCTGATTGGCTCTGGCTACGATCTGAATACTGAGGATCGAATCCCCACCGACTTCAAAGAAATTGTCGTGAATGCCTATCTTTTCCAGTCGCAAAACGTCTGTCCAGATCCCTTCGAGCACTTCCTCAACAGGCGTTTGAGGTGTCACTAAGGCTTCTTCTCCTTCGGAGCTAGTCAGATCGGGGGCCGGCAGGGCGCGGCGGTCTACCTTGCCATTGGGAGTTAGCGGCAGGGCCGAAAGCAGCACGAAGGCTGAAGGCACCATATACTTAGGCAACTGCTGCTTCACAAAATGCTGTAGTTCCGAAATAACTGGGGGAGTTGCCTGGTTGACAACTACATAGGCTACTAGACGCTTGCTCCCGGGGACATCCTCTCGAACTACGATCGCCGCCTCCTGCACCGCAGGGTGTTGGCTCAGCACTGCCTCGATTTCCCCGGGCTCAACTCGGAAGCCTCGAATCTTCACCTGATTATCAACGCGTCCCAGGAACTCAATAGTGCCGTCTGGCAGATAACGGCCGAGATCCCCCGTCTTGTAAAGGCGGTCTCCCGACTTATTGCTAAAAGGGTTAGGGATGAATTTCTGCTCGGTTAACTCCAACTGATTGAGATAGCTTCGGGCAAGACCAGCACCACCTATATGCAGTTCGCCTGCAACGCCGACGGGCACTGGCTGGAGATGGGAATCTAAGATGTAGATCTGGTTGTTGGCAAAGGGACGGCCAATAGGGACTAGCCCATCACTAGAAAAATTGAGTGCGGCACTTTCAAAATAGGAACTGTCAATGGTCGCTTCAGTCGCCCCGTAAGAATTAATCAGACGTGTTTCCGTGCCACAAAAACGCTGGAATTGCTCATACTCCTTTATATGCCAACTATCGGAACCAGCTATCAGCAATCGCATGAAGCTAAGGTCTTGCTTTGTTCTCTCCAAATACTGAATCAAATTCCTAAGAACCGCTGGAACAAACTCTGCACAATCAATCTTCTCTTGGAGCATCAATTCATACAGTTTTTCAGGCTCTAAAAGCCACTCGCGCGGGCAGAT
>NZ_JAUBVJ010000181.1:0-4884 GCF_036702785.1 Microcoleus sp. AR_TQ3_B6
GGGTGTTGACGGCAACGAAAACGACCCTATAATGTGCGGCTCACTCGGACGCTTCGGCGGCGGGTTGAGAGGCAAGAAGGGATGAGGCGCTGAGGCCGAATCCGACGATCTTTGACAGTGTGCGCAGGTGACTTGTGCGGGCGTCTGGCGAGTGGATGGTTGTCCATATTGCAGACGTTCGAGCAAGAACCAAAGATTCAAAGCATGCAAATGCAAGTGAGTAATTGGAGCTTGGGAGACGACTGCACTCAAAGTAATAGGACTTCGGTCCGAAAATTTTAAGTGAAGAGTTTGATCCTGGCTCAGAGTGAACGCTGGCGGCAGGCCTAACACATGCAAGTCGAACGGCAGCACAGCAGTAGCAATACTGTGGGTGGCGAGTGGCGGACGGGTGAGGAATACATCGGAATCTGCCTAGTCGTGGGGGATAACGTAGGGAAACTTACGCTAATACCGCATACGACCTACGGGTGAAAGCGGGGGATCGCAAGACCTCGCGCGATTAGATGAGCCGATGTCCGATTAGCTAGTTGGCGGGGTAATGGCCCACCAAGGCGACGATCGGTAGCTGGTCTGAGAGGATGATCAGCCACACTGGAACTGAGACACGGTCCAGACTCCTACGGGAGGCAGCAGTGGGGAATATTGGACAATGGGCGCAAGCCTGATCCAGCCATGCCGCGTGGGTGAAGAAGGCCTTCGGGTTGTAAAGCCCTTTTGTCCGGAAAGAAAAGCACTGGATTAATACTTCGGTGTTCTGACGGTACCGGAAGAATAAGCACCGGCTAACTTCGTGCCAGCAGCCGCGGTAATACGAAGGGTGCAAGCGTTACTCGGAATTACTGGGCGTAAAGCGTGCGTAGGTGGTTCGTTAAGTCTGATGTGAAAGCCCTGGGCTCAACCTGGGAATTGCATTGGATACTGGCGGGCTAGAGTGCGGTAGAGGATGGCGGAATTCCCGGTGTAGCAGTGAAATGCGTAGAGATCGGGAGGAACATCTGTGGCGAAGGCGGCCATCTGGACCAGCACTGACACTGAGGCACGAAAGCGTGGGGAGCAAACAGGATTAGATACCCTGGTAGTCCACGCCCTAAACGATGCGAACTGGATGTTGGGTGCAACTAGGCACTCAGTATCGAAGCTAACGCGTTAAGTTCGCCGCCTGGGGAGTACGGTCGCAAGACTGAAACTCAAAGGAATTGACGGGGGCCCGCACAAGCGGTGGAGTATGTGGTTTAATTCGATGCAACGCGAAGAACCTTACCTGGCCTTGACATGCACGGAACTTTCCAGAGATGGATTGGTGCCTTCGGGAACCGTGACACAGGTGCTGCATGGCTGTCGTCAGCTCGTGTCGTGAGATGTTGGGTTAAGTCCCGCAACGAGCGCAACCCTTGTCCCTAGTTGCCAGCACGTAATGGTGGGAACTCTAGGGAGACCGCCGGCGACAAGCCGGAGGAAGGTGGGGATGACGTCAAGTCATCATGGCCCTTACGGCCAGGGCTACACACGTACTACAATGGTGGGGACAGAGGGCTGCAAACTCGCGAGAGTGAGCCAATCCCAGAAACCCCATCTCAGTCCGGATTGGAGTCTGCAACTCGACTCCATGAAGTCGGAATCGCTAGTAATCGCAGATCAGCATTGCTGCGGTGAATACGTTCCCGGGCCTTGTACACACCGCCCGTCACACCATGGGAGTTTGTTGCACCAGAAGCAGGTAGCTTAACCGCAAGGGGGGCGCTTGCCACGGTGTGGCCGATGACTGGGGTGAAGTCGTAACAAGGTAGCCGTATCGGAAGGTGCGGCTGGATCACCTCCTTTAGAGACAGAAGACAGCAAATTGCTTGTCAGACGTCCGCACAAGTGACCTGCATCCAAAGCGTCCCGCCTCACGGCAAGTCCGTGATACAGGCAAACGGGGCCATAGCTCAGCTGGGAGAGCACCTGCTTTGCAAGCAGGGGGTCGTCGGTTCGATCCCGACTGGCTCCACCATCTGGCTTAGACGCAACAACGGGTCTGTAGCTCAGGTGGTTAGAGCGCACCCCTGATAAGGGTGAGGTCGGTGGTTCGAGTCCTCCCAGACCCACCATCGCTTTGGATGAAGTCGCGCACACTAAAGATTTGAAATGATTCCGGCGCTGAAGCCGGTGTCGTGATCTTTGAAAACTTGGGACGTAACGAGCGTTTGAGACGAATGTCCAGACGTGTCGAAAGAGGCTAAGGCGAAGCATCGCAAGATGCTTTTATTGAAGTTGTAGTTCGTTGTATTCGCGACGAATGACCTCGAGGCAACTTGAGGTTATATGGTCAAGCGAATAAGCGCACACGGTGGATGCCTTGGCGGTCAGAGGCGATGAAAGACGTGGCAGCCTGCGAAAAGCGTCGGGGAGCTGGCAACAAGCATTGATCCGGCGATGTCTGAATGGGGAAACCCACCCTTCGGGGTATCCTGCAGTGAATACATAGCTGCTGGAAGCGAACGCGGTGAACTGAAATATCTAAGTAACCGTAGGAAAAGAAATCAACCGAGATTCCCTCAGTAGCGACGAGCGAACGGGGACTAGCCCAAAAGTCGATTGAGCTTTAACAAAACGCGCCTGGAAAGGCCGGCCATAGAAGGTGATAGCCCTGTATGTGAAAGGGCTCAGTCGATGAAATTGAGTAGGGCGGGGCACGTGAAACCCTGTCTGAACATGGGGGGACCATCCTCCAAGGCTAAATACTACTGACCGACCGATAGTGAACCAGTACCGTGAGGGAAAGGCGAAAAGAACCCTGGTGAAGGGAGTGAAATAGACCCTGAAACCGTGTGCGTACAAGCAGTCGGAGCCCGCAAGGGTGACGGCGTACCTTTTGTATAATGGGTCAGCGACTTACTGTTTGTGGCAAGCTTAACCGTATAGGGGAGGCGAAGGGAAACCGAGTCTGAATAGGGCGCATAGTCGCAGGCAGTAGACCCGAAACCGGGTGATCTAGTCATGCCCAGGGTGAAGGTTGAGTAACATCAACTGGAGGCCCGAACCCACTCCCGTTGCAAAGGTAGGGGATGAGGTGTGATTAGGAGTGAAAAGCTAATCGAACCCGGAGATAGCTGGTTCTCCTCGAAAGCTATTTAGGTAGCGCCTCGCGTGAATCTTCTTGGGGGTAGAGCACTGTTATGGCTAGGGGGTCATTGCGACTTACCAAACCATGGCAAACTCCGAATACCAAGACAGACTGCGCGGGAGACACACGGCGGGTGCTAACGTCCGTCGTGAAAAGGGAAACAACCCAGACCCACAGCTAAGGTCCCAAATTATCGCTAAGTGGGAAACGATGTGGAAAGGCACAGACAGCCAGGAGGTTGGCTTAGAAGCAGCCACCCTTTAAAGAAAGCGTAATAGCTCACTGGTCGAGTCGGTCTGCGCGGAAGATTTAACGGGGCTAAGCGATAAACCGAAGCTTGGGGTGCACACTTTGTGTGCGCGGTAGAGGAGCGTTCCGTAAGCCGTCGAAGGTGGATTGAGAAGTCCGCTGGAGGTATCGGAAGTGCGAATGCTGACATGAGTAACGATAATGCGGGTGAAAAGCCCGCACGCCGAAAGCCCAAGGTTTCCTTGCGCAACGTTAATCGGCGCAGGGTGAGTCGGCCCCTAAGGCGAGGCAGAAATGCGTAGTCGATGGGAAGCTGGTTAATATTCCAGCACCTCGCGTAAGTGCGATGGAGGGACGGAGAAGGTTAAGCAGGCCGGGCGTTGGTTGTCCCGGTGAGAGGGTTGAGGCGGTGCTCTTAGGCAAATCCGGGAGCGCAACGTTGAGACCAAGGACGAGCCCTATCGGGCTAAGCTGCTGATATCACGCTTCCAGGAAAAGCTCCTAAGCTTCAGCTTACGCAGACCGTACCGTAATCCGACACAGGTGGGCAGGATGAGAATTCTCAGGCGCTTGAGAGAACTTGGGTGAAGGAACTAGGCAAAATAGTACCGTAACTTCGGGAGAAGGTACGCCCTCCATGGTGAATAGCTGAGGAGGGCCGCAGTGACCAGGCCGCTGCGACTGTTTATCAAAAACACAGCACTCTGCAAACACGAAAGTGGACGTATAGGGTGTGACGCCTGCCCGGTGCTGGAAGGTTAAGTGATGGGGTCAGCGCAAGCGAAGCTCTTGATCGAAGCCCCAGTAAACGGCGGCCGTAACTATAACGGTCCTAAGGTAGCGAAATTCCTTGTCGGGTAAGTTCCGACCTGCACGAATGGCGTAACGACAGCGGCGCTGTCTCCACCCAAGACTCAGTGAAATTGAAATCGCTGTGAAGATGCAGCGTTCCCGCGGCAAGACGGAAAGACCCCGTGAACCTTTACTATAGCTTTACATTGAACGTTGAGTTCGTCTGTGTAGGATAGGTGGGAGGCTATGAAACCGAGGCGCCAGCTTCGGTGGAGCCATCCTTGAAATACCACCCTGATGTGCTTGACGTTCTAACCTGGGCCCGTAATCCGGGTCGGGGACCATGTATGGTGGGTAGTTTGACTGGGGCGGTCTCCTCCTAAAGAGTAACGGAGGAGCACGAAGGTACGCTCAGCGCGGTCGGACATCGCGCACTGTGTGCAAAGGCATAAGCGTGCTTGACTGCAAGATCGACGGATCAAGCAGGTACGAAAGTAGGTCTTAGTGATCCGGTGGTTCTGTATGGAAGGGCCATCGCTCAACGGATAAAAGGTACTCCGGGGATAACAGGCTGATACCGCCCAAGAGTTCATATCGACGGCGGTGTTTGGCACCTCGATGTCGGCTCATCACATCCTGGGGCTGTAGTCGGTCCCAAGGGTATGGCTGTTCGCCATTTAAAGTGGTACGCGAGCTGGGTTCAGAACGTCGTGAGACAGTTCGGTCCCTATCTG
>NZ_JAUBVJ010000182.1:0-4774 GCF_036702785.1 Microcoleus sp. AR_TQ3_B6
TAGAGTCGAACTCATGCACTGGCTAATTTCATAAAGTCCTTTTTTTGTCAACTCCTAATACTGAACCGACGCCCTAGCGAATATAGCGCTAGAGGGATTGGAATACATACTAAGCCAACACATAAAGGCAAAGGAATACACCCTCAAATCCGGAAAATCAGCCGGAAAAGTAAAACGGATGAAACTACCTAGATATGGATACATCCGTTACGCAGATGACTTTGTGGTGACAGCCGAAACCCGAGAGGAAATCGAAGACATATTGCCCACAATCAGGGTATTTTTAGCCGAAATAGGATTAACTCTGAACGAAGAGAAAACTCAAATCATGAATTTAACTGATGGGTTCAACTTCTTAGGGTTTAACATCCGACAATACGGTGGAAAGTGCCTAATAAAACCCCAAAGGGAAAAGGTCATAGCCTTGTTAAGAGAAATCAAGGCATGGTTGAAGAATCACAAGACCATTAAAGCAGAAAGCGTGATTCGATACCTCAACCCAATACTACGAGGGTGGGCGAACTACTACAAACACGCTGTCAGCTCAGAAACGTTCCAAACATTCGGCAGTATCTTGTGGAAAATGCTCTGGAAATGGGCAAAACGCAGGCATCCGAAAAAGGGAGCAAAATGGGTCAAAGTCAAATACTTTAAAAGAGTAAATAGAGACTGGGTATTCTTTGCCAAGACGAAGAATAGACATGGTGAACCTCAAGAGGTAAATCTATACCAAATAGGCCAAACAAAAATCACCAGACATATCAAAGTCAAGGATAAAGCAACACCCGATAACCCAGAGCTAAAAGCATACTGGACAGACAGGATGACCAAACACGGTAGAGAATATTGGGCAAAAGGCTCAAGAGACTACTGTGTGGCAGTCAACCAAAACTGGAAATGTCCAGAATGTAATGAACACCTGTTCAATGGCGAAAAACTACACACGCACCATAAAGTGGCAGTAAAAGACGGTGGAAAAGGAACTCTCAAAAATCTACTACACCTACATCAAGAATGCCACAAATCGGTGCATGGAAAGCAAAATCGAAAGGTTGAGGATGCTTGAGCCGTATGATGGGTAACTGTCAAGTACGGTTCTTAGGGGCGCGACCTGAAAGGTCGTTTGGCACGTGGAGCCTACTCCACTAAGGGATTCACACCCCTTACTCTCACGTAAAAGACTCTACTCTCAGAGTCCGGTCACGGTCAAGTAGGTAACGAAACAACTGGAGTGCAGACCACGAATGTAGCCGAAGCTGACAGCCTAAGTCGGTCAGGAGCTAGAGAGAGTTCTCGAATGGTGAACGAAAGTGAACTATCGTTAAACGGCGTAATACCGGGAGTGTCCAAATAAGGCTGATAGGACATTATGGGTGGATTTATAACTCCCTTATTTATGAGTCGTGTGAACTTAAACCCATCGCTGAACTAGATAGCACCTAACCGAGAATGTAAAACCAAACGATACGACAGGGTAAGTCCTACAGAGTCTAGGAGAGGTCGAAAACTCCTAGTAGGTCTCAGGTAACGAGGACACAACTTTCTGGAGGATAGAGGAAGGGTTAAAAAGCGAATGCTGAGTTGTAATGATTCAGATAGGAGTTCAAAATTTGCTCCTGAACGAAAGTAATAGCAGACTTAACCTCGGTCTAACACGAATAGAAGAAAAGACAAAGAAATCGAACTCAATGACAAGTTAGATCCTGCCATGAAAATGACCGGAAACGGACAAAGAGAACGGCTGAAAGATTGGAGCCAGATTAACTGGAGACAGATGAGTAAAGCCGTGAGAAATCTACGTCGAAGAATCTTTCGTGCCTCAGAAACTGGTAATTTCCGTAAGCTCAGAAACTTGCAGAAATTAATGATGAAAAGTTACGCCAACCTATTATTTTCTGTCCGACAAATCACTCAAACCAATCAGGGTAAACAAACCGCTGGTATTGATAAGGAGGTAATCAACTCACCAGCCCAAAGAGTGCAATTTGTTAATACATGGAAGGGTGGAAATCAAAAACCTGTTCGGCGAGTAGAAATCCCCAAGAAAAATGGCAAAATGCGTCCCCTCGGTATCCCAACCGTCAGGGATAGAGTCATACAGACAATAGTTAAAAATGCACTGGAACCTGAGTGGGAAGCCAGATTCGAGCCTAATTCCTATGGATTTCGACCTGGCAGAAGTTGTCAAGATGCTATCGAACAGTCATTCACCAGATTGAGTGACAATCCCAGAGGTAGCAATGACAAATGGGTTCTAGAAGCTGATATTAAAGGCTTCTTCGACAACATCGCCCATGAATCTATCCTAAAAATGATTAGTAACTTTCCTAAAAGAGGGCTAATCCAAGGATGGTTAAAAGCTGGATTTGTTCTCAAAGGAAAAGTAAACCCTACAGAGACGGGCACACCACAGGGAGGAGTCATCTCTCCACTTCTAGCCAATATCGGACTGCATGGATTAGAAACATATATAAAATCCACCAACCACCGACTAGGCGTGGTCAGATATGCTGATGATTTTATTGTCACAGCTAGAGACAAAGGAAGTCTCGAAACTGCCAAAATCCAGATTCAAGCGTATATGTCCGAAAAAGGACTCGAACTCAGTGCTGAGAAGACGTTAATTACGTCAATAGAAGATGGCTTCGACTTTTTGGGTTATAACCTCAGACATTACAACAGAAAACTGTTAATCAAACCCTCAAAACCTAAAGTTCTCAATTTTTGTAAGAGAATCGGTCAAGAGATAAAAAGTCTGGATGGGAGTAACCAAGAGGCAATAATTAGAAAGCTGAATCCGATTCTCAGGGGTTTTGCCAACTACTATAGAGGGCTAGTTAGCAAGCAAACCTTCAGTTACATTTCACACAGGGTGTGGGAATACCTCTGGCGGTGGTGTAAACGCCAACATCCTAAGAAAAACACAAAGTGGGTCAGAAAAAGATACTTTAAAACCATCAAAGGCAATAAATGGACGTTCGCTACCACAATTAGCGACCGCCGAGGAAAAGAGAAAATTATTACTCTTTACCAGATAGCGTACACGCCCATCGAACGTCACATAAAGGTTAAAGGGAATACTTCACCTGACAACCCTCTTCAACAAGAATATTGGCTCAATCGAAACCAAAGACTAGGCAAATCATACTGGAGTAAGGGTAGTAAATACTATTCCGTCGCTCAAAATCAAAACTGGATTTGTCCTATCTGCGGAGGGCTATTGTTAAATGGAGAGGAAATAGAAACCCACCACATAGTACCTGTTGCTAAAGGCGGTACTGACGACGAGTACAACCTTCAGCACGTCCACCTAGCTTGTCACAAACAGGTACATTCCAAAACTCAAACCCAGTCTCAAAAGGCCTTAAGTTAGGCTTGAGCGCAGTGAGTTGGAAACTCTCATGCTGCGTTCTCAGGGGAGGGGAGAGCGGCGACGCTCGAACCTTACCCGACGGGAAGGATACGGTGACGTATGCCTTCCTACCCGACAAATTTATCCAGCATTAGTTTCAAACATACGAGCCAGAACGTGGAGATTGTGAACAACAGCCATACGTCGGAGGTCAAAGAGATTTTTACGTAAGCCAATATAGCGAGCCCTGTCTCCTTGCCAGTGACCAATATGAGCCAGACTATGCTCAACACTAACGCGCTCGCGGAGTTTTTCACGTCCACTCTGTGTAGTTTGACGTTGCCGTAGCTCTACGAGTAGAGACTCGTCAGGGTGAATGGAGATAGTGCGACCTTGCTGACTCTTGGTACACTCAGAGCGCAGAGGACAGATTTGACATTCCTGTTTGGGGAAGTGGACAACAGTTCCCTCATTAAAGGGTAAACACAGCCCCGACGGACAGCGAATCAAGTGATGTTCCCAATCGAGAACAAAGGCGTTTTTATCAAAAAAATTACCGTTTTTGACTTTCCATGGCTGGCAAATAATAGTCAGTTCAGGTGTGCGCTGTTTAACCCAATGGCTCACCAAATATGCACGGTTAATATGTAATACTACTTCTCCAAAAATATGCAGAGCGTAGTATGAGAGTTTAAGGATAGTTATATGAAAGTGAACTACCAAGAAAGAATTGAGGCAACCACTACTGAGTTAAAAATAATTATGGCCGGGCAGCAAACTGTAACTAATAGACAAAAAGTTCAGGCACTTTATTTGTTAAAATCAGGTTTGAGCCAGAGCATTACAGATGTAGCTGAACTTTTAGGGGGTACATAGAATCACCGTACAAAGATGGTTAAAGCAATATAATGATGGCGGCCTGTCATCATTATTAAAGCTGCGCGGCTCAACCGCTCGGTTCCGAGTAATTTCCTCAGAAGTAATAGCAGGAATCTCGACAAAAATCAGTGAAGAATTCTGCGAGTTTAAGAGTTACAAAGAAATTGCGACAGGCATCGAAGATAACTATCAAGTATCCATCAAATATCAAACTTTACACAAGCAAGTGCGCTATCGAATGAAAGCCAAGTTAAAAGTACCAAGGCGTTTGAGTAGCAAAAAAAATCCTGCGGCAGCAATCGAGTTTAAAAAAACTATAAAAATTGCTGAAAGTGGTCTCCTGGTTGGAGTCCACTACCCCTAACCCAGCAAAAAATGGTCTCAAATATTGGTGTCAATATCAAACTAGAATCGGCTTAAAAACGCTTGAAAGGAAAAAAATTACAGCCCGTGGAGTCAAACCAACAGGTAAAGTACAATGGAATTTTAAAGCTTACTATTTGTATGGGGCGATAGCTCCGCAAACAGGAGAAAGTTTTTGGC
>NZ_JAUBVJ010000183.1:0-4737 GCF_036702785.1 Microcoleus sp. AR_TQ3_B6
CGGCGCCGCCGTTGCCGATTAAGGTTTCGTTGCTGCTGCTGCCGACAATGGTATCGGCGAAAGTTGTGCCGGTGATGACTTCGATACCGGTGAGAGTATCAGTACCTTCGGCGATCGCCACACCAGTCGCGAGATTAATATTAACAGGACTGGGGAGAATAGCATAAGACACAGTATCGATACCAGCACCGCCGACAATACTGTCATTCCCCAAACCGCCATTTAGAGAATCATCTCCATCACCGCCGTCAAGAGTATCATTCCCTTCGTTTCCGAACAAAAAGTCATTGCCGGCACCGCCAAACAAACTGTCATTCCCTTCATCCCCGTACAGAGAATCTTTGCCATCTCCTCCATTGATAATGTCATTGTCCTTACCGGCCCAGAGGCTGTCATCACCGGCACCGCCTAACAGAGTATCGTTACCTTCGCCGCCGTCTAGAGTGTCATTACCTTCAGCACCGTCGAGATAGTCATTGCCAATCCCCGTACCGAGAATTACGTCACCGCCCGCCTCACTAATCGTAATCAGTTCGTCGCCGTTGAGCACATCATTGCCAGCGTTGCCGAACAGCGAATCATTGCCTTGATTGCCCTCAATCTCATCGTTGCCGCCCAATCCGTCAATGTTGTCATCGCCACTGCCACCTGGAAGGAAATCAGGTCCAGGAGTCGCCTTCAGCGGGAAACTCTTGAGAATATCGGTCCCTGAGAGATTGCCAACTTGTTCGATAAAACCATCTCCTTGTTCGAGATTTGGTTCAGCGAAGAAGTCGAGAATCAACAAGTCGTCAGCAGCTTTGAAAACCCCGTCTTTGTTGAGGTCAATTTGCAAGTCAGTATTGAATTCGCCACCCCGCGTGACGCCTGCCGTACCGGCGGCCAAGCCGATCGCCAGCGTGAGACCATTGAGAGTTAGACTATCGGTGCCACTATCATCAGCAATGATGCTGCCCCCTGCCGAAGTAGCGTTTAACACGTAAAAGTCATCGCCGATACCGCCAAACAGACTGTCAGCACCGCCGCCGCCAGTTAGCGTATCATTCCCCTCATCGCCGTAGAGTTCGTCATTGCCGAGCCCACCAGCAAGGCTGTCATTGTCAAAGCCGCCGCTGAGTTCGTCATTGCCGTCACCGCCAGTTACGGTATCGTTGCCGTCACCGCCATCGGCGATATCGCTGCCGACACCGCCATCTAGGGAGTCGTTGCCTTCGCCACCATCTAGGGAGTCATCTCCGCTATCTCCTGTGAGGGTGTCGGCATTGTTTCCGCCGTAAACTTCGTCGTTGCCGTCACCGCCGGAGAGCAAATTATTGCCCAATTCATCGTCTAAGATGTCATTTCCCGCACCGCCAAACAGGCTGTCGTTACCTTCGCCGCCATTTAAGTAGTCATCTCCGGCATCTCCTGTAATGCTGTCGGCACCATTTCCACCTAAAACTTCGTCATCGCCGTCACTGCCTGAGAGCAAGTTGTTGCCAAATTCATCCTCTAGGAAGTCATTTCCCGCGCCGCCAAACAGGCTGTCGTTACCGAGGCCCCCATCTAAGTAGTCGTCTCCGGCATTGCCTAATAGCGAGTCATTGCCTTCCTTGCCGAAGGCTTCATCCTCACCTGCAAGGGCTTCGATGGTGTCATTTCCTGCGCTACCTTCGATAGAATCAGCCTGGGGAGTTCCCAATGTTATCCCCGGAGTTGTCGGAGTCGGAGTTGTCGGAGTCGGAGTTGTCGGAGTCGGTGTTGTCGGAGTCGGTGTTGTCGGAGTCGGTGTTGTCGGAGTCGGAGTTGTCGGAGTCGGTGTTGTCGGAGTCGGAGTTGTCGGAGTCGGAGTCGGTGCGAAAACAGAGAGAATCTCACTCCCAAGCAGGTTGCCGACGTTTTTGAAGCTGCCGCTACCTGGTAGGAAAAAGTTTTCTATAGTCAAATCATCCCGCGAATTTACCTTGCCATCGGCATTGAGGTCGATCAGCAAGTTGTCTCCTTTTTTGTCAATCCCGTTCTGGTTCGCTGCCAGCGTTGTTGTCAGGGTGACCCCATTGAGAATTAAATTATTTTCGGCGCCGCCTGGAGCCTTAATTGTGCTGCCGTCTGCTTTCTCAGCATTGAGGATGTAGGTGGTGTTTCCCGTGCCACCGACGAGGGAGTCGCGCCCACCGTAGAGGGTGTCCCCGGTACCAACGGTGTCGAGGGTGTCGCCACCGATCAGGGTGTCCCCGGTACCAACGGCGACGAGGGTGTCGTTGCCGCGGCCGCCCCAGAGGGTGTTTGCTGCGTCATTACCGACGATCGAGTCATTTCCGTCGCCGGCGAAGGCATTCTCGATGATGCTGCCTGCGGCGATGGTGAGGGTTTGAGGAGTGAGTTTTTGATGCCCTGTAACATTGCGACCGGGCAGGGTACTGGTTGAACCGGGAGTCAGGTTGACGATAACGTCGTCAGTAATGGCCGCAACGTTGATGATGTCGTTGCCACCGTTGGTGTCGGTGAGAGTTTTGCGAAGAGCCTCCTTTGGATCCTCCTTTGGATCGGCTGCATGGGTGAAACTTGCGAACTCGTTGGTGTAGATGTAGGTGTTGTCGTTAATGATGTCGTCGCCGTACAACCGCAAAGTTGCGCCTTTGAGTACGCCGGTATTGTTTTCGCTGGTGTTATTTTCGTCAGTATTTTTTGGGTCGTTGGTGGCGCTATTATCGGAAATGTTCAGCGTCCAATCGCCAAGGCCGGTTTCTCCCCAGTGGCGGGAACTGCTGAAGGTATAGTTAATGGTTGTGCCTTTGAAACCGTAGTCCTTGTTAGCGTCACCTACCTCGGTGTAGTAAGGCACACGATCGAGAATTACACTCTCCGTTTTATCGGGAGAAGTCAGCTTAACTACTAAGTCTTGAAATTGACCGTGCTCGATATTCAAGTCTAGTTCAAGCTTGTCAATGTTGATGTCTTTATCGATCTTGAAAGTTCCAGCAATGTTTGCGGAGGAAGCGTCAAAACCCAGATTTGCTGGCAGGGTCAAACCAGTAATTGACTCCTCTCGCGAAATTTCATTGGCAGCAGTTGCTGCTGCATTTTTGCCAGTTCCCGATCGCGGCTGCCAAGTTTCGGCCAAGCGCACTGCTGCGGTGGCATCGACTAGCCCGAAACCATAGTCGTGATTGACGTGGAGGCCGCCGCCGTTCCAGTTTTTAGCGCCGTTAAACGTCCAAGTATCCTTGGGAATTGTCCCAGATTTATATTCGCTGCTTTTAACTGCTTGATTGTCGGGGTCATTTTTGCGGGCGGAGTAAGCGAGAATTTCCTGAACGTCGCGGTAGCCGAGTTTGGGATTAGCTTGCAGCATTAAAGCGACAACCCCTGAAACCATCGGCGTCGCTGACGACGTGCCGTTAAATTCGTTGGTGTAGTTGGTATCTTTAAAATTAGGTGTGTACTTTGGGTTGTAGCCCTGATTGCCGGTACGATCGACCGTAGCGATACTGGCTGGCCGATCGCCGAAGGCCGAGACGAGAAGCGGCGCCCCTGGGTTGCTGTAAGGGGCAACAACTCCCTTATTGTCGATCGCAGCTACGGCGATTACATAGCGACTGCTTTCGTAATCGCCTGAGTT
Organism: Microcoleus sp. AR_TQ3_B6; assembly: GCF_036702785.1. Lineage (NCBI taxonomy): Bacteria > Bacillati > Cyanobacteriota > Cyanophyceae > Oscillatoriales > Microcoleaceae > Microcoleus > Microcoleus sp. AR_TQ3_B6. Next base: position 3,602 of record NZ_JAUBVJ010000183.1, read on the forward strand.
GACATTTCTCCCCCGCTGTTGTTCTGCGGGCAACTGTGGGTTAACATTTTCGCGCTCATTTCCCCCAGCCCAGGCAAACACAGTGCCTAACCCGCCGCGGCCTTCGGTGACGGCGTTCTCGATGGCTGTAAGCTCTTCGGAATTGCTAAAGTTCAAGCTGTAAGAAGACCCCCAGCTATTGTTGGAAACATCGAATTTATCTTGTGCTTTTAAACTCTCAAGGGCACTGTTATTTTTATCAGAATATTTGTAACCAGCGATCGTTGCTTCATAAGCAACACCCACTGTGCCGAGATTGTTTCTCCTACCTGCGATAACCCCAGCAACCGCAGTACCGTGATTATCATCTAATTCTTTTGGAAAAGGTCCACCTAATTCCTTTGACAGCGACAGATTTTCATTAAAGTTACCTGCGAAATCTTTGTGGTTGCCATCGACGCCATCATCAATGACGCCGACTGTGATGTCTTTGCCCGTATACTGCGGCCACAGAGGCAACACGTTGATGTCGATGCCGCGAGTACCTGGACTTTGAGTATTTTTTGTGACTCCCTGTCCGGTGTTGAACAGCCACCACTGGTCCGTGGCTAGAGTATTTTTTAAGTCATCCGGCAATCTGAATTGATTAGTCATAACAAGCCTCACATTACTTTTTTCTGATGTTGCACCTTGATTGTTGGGCGAAAGTCCCCAATGGACACCTGTACTCACGAATGATGATTTCGAGTTGCGATTGGCCCCGAAGCGCGATTTACACGTCAGAACTAGCACTGCGGCTCGATCGCCCATCTTCTTATGTATAAGAGAGCGAGCTTCGCATCCTCCTTAAGACAGATTCTACCGATCGTACTTTAGAATGACTACACAAACGGAATTTACCGAAAAAATATTTACGACGGCTTTGCAGCATATTTGGGTAATATTGTCAAGTCTCAAAAACAGTATATTGTGCGGGATTTTCCTGCCGAAACTTAAATTAATGTCAGTTGTTTTGGTCGATTCCTGAAGAGGGATATCTGCATCGCGCGTACTTTGGGAATAAAAAATTAGAGTTCTGGCAAAAATAGTAAATTCGCAATTGAAATTCGTGACCTTTTACCAAACCAAGCAATTTTTTGCTAAAGTCCGATCGAGCA
>NZ_JAUBVJ010000184.1:0-4727 GCF_036702785.1 Microcoleus sp. AR_TQ3_B6
AATTCCATCTCATCTATTATCCCCGCTACTATTCCCAAGTGGTCTAAATTTACGATATTTATCCCTGATAATGGCTGCTTCATGATTTTTATAGTTGCTTTACAGCCGAAATCTATTATACACTAAAAACTCCCAAACAATTGCACGGCAATCGTTTGGGAGTTTATTGTTGCCGAATCTATCTTCCTTTACCCTTGCTTGAATATCTGCGGAATGTGGGTTTCAAGATTAAAAGCATATATATCGCCTGAAGGAAGGCGATTTCCCCTACAAACCAAAATCCGATATTGACTGTCAAGATTATTCCCAAATACGGGCATTGATTCACCGTGTCGCAGCAAATCAATCTCAATCAAATGAGTGCGACTGCCAGTATCTTTTCGCGTTTTTTCTCATAGATTTGCCGACTTCTTTCCGGGAGTTTATTAGTAGGTGAAAGTATTTCGATCGTTGTGACTACTTCTTTGGTTTCCACTCCTCTTATTTCTAAATAACCTTCCGTGATAATTTCAGGCATAGGAAGTGTCACCGTCATCGGTTGTGCTGGAGGTGACAAAAGAGCTACATTCGCTGCGGGGTTATTTGATGTCTGAGAACGCTGTACAGTCACATCGGGAATACCGACAAGGAGTGAATTTTCGCCGCTGGTTTCATAGATTCGCAACTCTACGGCAACTCGATATTTAGGACGCAGTTGCGGAGATAAAAATCTGGCAATTTCACTAATCAACCAGTGATTCAATTCAGGCCATAGGTTAGGATGTCCTAAATAGGGATCTACACCGGGAAAGGGAGATGGCATCGATTTGGCTCCTTGACTCAAGTCTATTTAGAGTTTAGCAATACTTTTCTGACGCGAATGGTTTGCCAACAGGTTTTAGGCCATAGCTTTGCTTGTTGCAGATGATGACGGAAGGCTCGATCGACCTTTTGCAATAATAGGTTAGATCGCACATCTTGCACTTATTGGCATATTCCGTCGGGAGTTTAAACCACCGCCGGAATCTGGCAACAAATGCAAGATATTAGTTCGATCGCATTAATTTTCGATCGACAATTGCATGGGAATTGGAACGCTGTTTTCATCTAAGACAGACAGCGCATTTACGAAAACAATTGTATGCGGGACTGCGGGCATTCAGCGGCGCAGTGCTTTGAGTTAAGATTCGGCATCGGGGCGGCGGCTGAAACGGGCGACTGTTAACCGCTGACAGTTGGGGAGGTGGCGAATTATGCACCAAGGTTGAAGTCGATCGCGATATGTCGGTTGTTTTGGTATCATAGGAAAATCCTTCCCACTTTTGTGGGTGGTGAATGAAAGGCGATCGCTCTAGATTTCTCAGGTCAGGGGGCGATCGCTGTTAACTATCTTTAGTTAAAGATATGAGCATAGCTGATGTCAAGCATAAATGGGATTAATTCGGTTGCGGGTTCGAGAACTAGCTGATGAAAAGGGTTGGACGCTCAAAGAAGTCTCTGACAGAACGGGCATTCCCTACAGCACGGTTAAAAAATACGCCCAAGCTCCCAAAATGGCAACGGTGGACTATACGGCTTTGCAGAAACTTGCTGCTGTTTTCGATTTGATGATCGAAGATTTGGTTGAGGTTTTGGAACATTGAACTATTTGTCAGCGGGAAGATGGGTCTAATTCGATTGCGGGTTCGAGAACTAGCCGAAGAGAAGGGTTGGACATTAAAAGAAGTTTCTGAGCGCTCGGGCATTCCTTAAAGTACCGTTAGAAGTTATGCCCATTCTCCCAAGCTGGCAACTTTAGACTATACGGCTTTGAATAAGATGGCTCGCGTGTTTGGTATTGCGATCGAGGATTTAGTTGAGATTTTGGAAGAGTAGGCTTATTTATCGTTGAGAATATGGGACCAATTAGGCTGCGAGTTCGGGAATTTGCCCAAGAGAAGGGTTGGAATCTGACAGAACTATCCAACAGAACAGGTATTCCATATACCACGATCGTTACCTATGCCAATGCTCAAGGCATGGCTACCGTTGACTACACAGCTTTGGACAAGATGGCCCGTGCCTTCGATATTGCGATCGAAGATTTAGTTGAGATTTTGGAACAATAAACTGAGGCCTTGCATAATTAGAGTATAAATAGGGGGAATCATTTAATGCATCGTAATAATTGGCGACTACCTGTAACTGGGCTGCGGTTTTTACTTTCTGTGGTGTTGGTGATGGGCATATTTTTTAGGTTTGTCAATATCGACCGCAAATTCTACTGGTTCGATGAAACCTACACTTCCTTGCGAGTATCTGGCTACTTAGTGAAATCTGTTAAGGAAGAAATATTCAAGCAACCAGTAGTCAGTAGCAAAGATTTCCTGAAATATCAGAGCATTAGCGATCAAAAGAACGAAATCGATACGATTAAGGGTTTGGCAATAGAAGAAGGTCAACTGCCACCCTTCTATTTTCTGGTAGCGCGATTTTGGGCTAAATTGTTTGGAACTAGCGTCACAGCAATGAGAAGCTTGCCCGCTCTGATTAGTTTACTACAGTTTCCCTGTGCTTATTGGCTTTGTCTGGAATTGTTTGAGTCTTCGATGGTGGGATGGGTAGCAATGGCATTGGTATCAGTCTCCCCAATGCACGTACTGTACGCTCAGGAAGCACGACCGTATTGTTTGTGGACGGTGTTAACTTTGCTATCTAGTGCGGTTTTGCTGCGAGCTATGCGACTTCAAACTAAGCTGCTATGGGGAATTTATACAGCGATTAGCGTAGTAGGAATTTACACTCATTTGTATACTGGACTTGTTTTAATAGCACATGGAATATATGTATTTGCCAGGGAAAAAGTACGAGTAACTAAAACCGTAATTTCTTATATACTAGCCTTCGTTGTCACGTTCATAGCAGGTTTGCTGTGGTATTTAACCCTAAGATATTGGCAGCCACCCTCCCTTCCTGTAAGCGAAATGACAGCCGCATCCAGAATATCCTTGATGCCTTTATTTAAAAGGTGGATAGGGAATGTTAGCCGAATTATTTTTGATGTAAATCTTGATGCGCTGAGTTCATTCAAAAAGACGCTGCCTCTAATTCCAGTGATTGTATTTGTATTAATTTTATTGGCATATTCAATTTATTTTGTTTGTCGCCACATTTCCAAACCGGTTTACGGCTTCATCTTGACTTTGATTGTTTTTACATCCCTGCCTCTGATGGTGGCAGATTTAATTTTAGGTGGACGGCGCCTCTCAGGCTCCGCTCGATATCTAATTCCTACTTATCTGGGTTTGCAGTTGGCTGTGGCTTATTTGCTGACAGCGAAAATAACCTCCACTTCTATTAATACCTGGCAGCAGAAGTTTTGGAAGCTTGTTGCAATCGGAGTGTTCTCGGCTGGAGTCCTGTCTTGCACCCTCAGTTCTCAAGCAGAAACTTGGTGGAACAAAGGTCTGGATCAAGGCAAGTACGCTATTCCTATAGCTCACATCGTAAATCAAGCTGACTCTCCGCTGTTGATTACTGACCGTGAGTTCGGTGAAGTCATTCCTTTGATCCGTCTGCTCGATCCGAAAGTGCACATTCTGTGGCGAGATCAACTCCAGCTTGCTCAGATTCCTAACGGTTACAGAAATTTGTTTGCATTCTATCCCACTGAAAAACTCCAAGAGAGGCTTGAAAAACAATACAACTACAAGTTAAAGCCTGTTTTCCTTACTTCAGAGGTCAGTTACGAAACGCGGCTTTGGCAACTTACTCATAAGTGAACAGCTATGCCAAAAACCCGGTTTCTCTGAAGAAGCGCATAAGTCCCGATCTCACTTTATTCGATCGCCACTTCTAGAAATCGCAAAAATTTTCACTTTCTTTCTCGATCGCACTTTTTGTGATCGGCGTGGCAAGTGTTGATAGAAAACCGCTGCTTGATGCTAAAAATTCTGCGATCGCAGCTATCAGGACAGGCAATTTTTCTTTCATATCCTCCGCACACCTAGAGTCTTTTTTTTGTTCTTCCGTACTTACCGCTGCTCAATTATTAGGAAAATGCCAAGAAAGTAAAGCTCGCCTTTCAAAATTAATGAATTTTTGCCACCCAAAGCCACACCTTTTTAACAGCTTTAATTTGTTGTTAATTCCTTAAACTATGCCGTTAGTTGTTCTGTGTTCAAAATACCCCACGCTCTCTCCAAACCATCTTTTTATTGGTTCGACGCTCTTTTTCTAGTAGGGTTCTGCATTTTTTAACCAATCAATTAGTTATAATGTCCCTTTACCCAAATTTTGACTCTGCTCAAATAGTGAGTGAAGCTCTTCTTTTAACTCGTGCATAATTCCTACTAATAGTGCAGCATCTTTTACTTATTTTAATTTTTATATTTGTGGATGAGACAATTTAATTGCCGTTTTTATTAATATATAGCCTTTCTCAAAAAGATGAGGTACAATAACAGCAGTGTGTAAACCAGTTAAAAATATTTGACGATGTAACGCAGACCCCTACGCAAACTCTATGGCTTTTCCTAATTCTTAATAATTAGTAGTCTTGATAGAACGGAGAATGATTTTAAGTTGTGACCACAGATTTTCTATTGGTGAAAAATCTGGTGAATAAGGTGATAAGTATATTAATTTTGCCCTGTTTTTTTCGATAGCTTTTTTCACTTATTCCCCCAAGTAAATGGGACAATTATCCATCACTACACAAGCACCTTTCCATAGTTGTGGCACAAGTTTTCTGATAATAAAAGCTTCAA
>NZ_JAUBVJ010000185.1:0-4425 GCF_036702785.1 Microcoleus sp. AR_TQ3_B6
ATAATTCAGTATCAGGTAACAGGGGAATATTTAGCTATATTAAAAGGAGTGACTGCCAGCAGTATAGTTGAGCTAGTGAGTTTCGTGGTGTAGCTTTCGGGGATGCCGATATATTTTGTATCCCAGCAACAATCTACCCATAAAAGCTACCTCTGTAAATTGTGCCGCCCAACCGGCGTAAGTACCTAAGTGTTAGGAATGATTGAAGTTGGGTTAGCTATCGTCAGATAAAAATGTTACAAATTCTCTAAGATCGTGTCCGGTCGATTACCCGACCTCATGTAGGGACCCGTGAGCCAACAATATCTGCCAACAATCTCCCATCTCAAAAACCCGCCCGGCCGGGATATGATGGTCAATCGCTCGGAAATGATATGAAATGAAGCTGGGAGCAAGAAAATAGTAATTCGAGTTTTTTGGTAAGGAGAGCGGGCGAGCGAATAAAAAACTTGACCACAAAAATGGCTGCCAGGAAAGACAGAACTTAGGAAGTGGCAGAGGGCGGTGCGCCCTCCTGTGCCCACTCAGGAGTCTAGTCATATCATTTCCGGTTACACCGTCCGTGATGTTGACGGTTGACGGTTGACTGTTCACGGCGTCAACAGTGAACTCGAATTTACTATTCCGATGCTAAGGGATTTTATCTCACACAACACGCCCGATTAGAGACGTTTTTAATGAGCAATAAATATTTTTATTATGCTCACATCTTGAAAAAGTAAGAGAGTATAAATGACACCACAAAAAATGGCTTCCCAACTAATTTTTATTGATTCAAATGTAGAAGATTATCAGAGTTTAATTGACGGCATTTCTCCAAATGCTGAAGTAATTATCCTAGATAAAACGCTCGATGGCATCGAGCAAATCACCCAAAGGCTAGCAATTGAAGAAAATATAGAAGCAATCCACATCATCTCTCACGGCAGTCCAGGTGCTATACAACTCGGTGCAAATACACTCAACAGCAGCAATATAGAAAGCTTCGCCCCTGGACTTCAACAGTGGCGCAAAGCATTAATTCCCGGTGCCGATATTCTCCTCTACGGGTGTAATGTCGCCGCCGATGTATCGGTGACAACTGACATCGACTACATCCGTCACATCAGCCAGAGGTTAAAACCCCTGTCAATTAGCTTAAGTCGGTTAAAAGCGACTCAAGACAATCTTGACAATTCACTTATTGAGTCATCTTTCGATGACTTTCGCGATCGGACGAGGGCTAAAACTGCGGGCGGGACTGGTGTTAATCCCGCAAAACCAAACCAATTCCTCGATCGTCTGAGTGAATTAACAGGTGCCGACATCGCCGCCTCGGCCAACCCCACAGGCAATGCCGCACGGGGTGGAGACTGGGAACTGGAAGTACAAACAGGCGCGATCGAAACACCAATACCATTTAACGCCAATACCCTGAAAACCTACAGCGGCGTACTAGGCTTTGCCCCCAAAGTTGACTTCACAACTGGCAGTGCCCCTAGGTCCGTCAGCACCGGCGACATAAACGGCGACGGCAAACCTGATTTAGCTGTGGCGAACCGCGGCAGCAACACCACCTCCATCCTCCTCAACACCACCCCCACAGGCTCCACCACTGCCACCTTTGCGACCAAAGTAGACTTTTACACTGGGAGTCAGCCCTGGTCAGTCAGCATCGGCAACATCAACAGCGACGGGAAACCAGATGTAGCAACGGTGAACGCGTATGGCGACACCCTCTCCATCCTGTTCAACACCACCACCACAGGCGCCAGCACCCCCACCTTCGCCCCCAAAGTAGACTTAACCACTGGGCATTACCCCGAATCAGTCGGTATCGGCGATTTCAACGGCGACGGTTCACCAGATGTAGCTGTGCTCAACAGCTACAACTACACCACCTCTATCTTCGTCAACACTACCGCCACCAACACCTTTACCCCAGTAAACTTCAGCACTGGGAGTCGCCCTATTTCAGTCAGCATCGACGACATCAACAGAGACGGGAAACTTGACTTAGCAACGGCGAACGGTAACGGCAACAACACCTCCATCCTCCTCAACACCACCACCACAGGCGCCACCACCCCCACCTTTGCGACCAAAGTAAACTTCTCCACTGGCAGTGACCCCTATTCAGTCTGCATGGGCGACATCAACAGCGACGGCAAACCTGATTTAGCTGTGGCGAACTTGGCCAGCAACAACGTCTCCATCCTGCTCAACACCACCTCCACCGGATCCCCCACCCCCACCTTCGGCCCCACAGTAAACTTCACCACCGGGACTAGTCCTGGCTCCGTCAGCATCGGCGACTTCAACGGCGACGGGAAACCAGACTTAGCTGTGGCGAACTCGGGCAGCAACACCGCCTCCATCCTGCTTAACACCACCGTCAGCAACGGTATCAACCCCAGCCCCACCTTTGACCCCAAAGTTGACTTCCCCACTGGCTCTGGCCCCATTTCAGTCAGCATAGGCGACTTCAACAGCGACGGGAAACCAGACTTAGTTGTGGCGAACGCCAACAGCAACACCGCCTCCATCCTGCTCAACACTACCCCCAAAGTAACCGCTGTCACCGCCACCACCCCTGATGGCAGCTACGGTGTCGGTTCTACCATCAATCTCACCGTCACCTTCGATGCTGCTGTCAACGTCACTGGCACACCCCGACTGCAACTAGAAACAGGCACAACTGACTCTTTTGCCAACTACGCCTCTGGTAGCGGCGGTACTGTACTCACCTTCAACTATGTAGTCCAAGCCCCAGACACCTCTGCCGACTTACAATACCTGGCAACCAACGCCCTCACCCTCAACGGTGGCACAATTAAAGATAATTTGACTGTGGATGCCATCTTAACCCTCCCCGATACCGCCACAGCCAACTCACTCGGCGGTAGTAAAGCCATAGTTATTGACACTCTTGCACCTACCATCACCAGCGTCACCTCTACCACCGCTAACGACAGTTACAACACAACTGGTAACATCAACGTTACCGTCAACTTCAGCGAAGCCGTTACTTTAGCCGGTAATATGAGTGTCGCCTTAGACACGGGCGGTACTGTTACTATTGCATCTTTCAGCGGCACATCTGCTGTCGGCACTTATACTCCAGCAGCCGGACAAAATAGCACGGCTCTCAACTCAACTGGAATCACTTTAGCAGTCGGTGCAACATTGAGAGATGCTGCGCGAAATAATGCAACTTTGACTATTCCTGCGGGGCAATCTTTAGCTGATAACAAAGCCATAATTGTAGACACAACTGTACCAACTGTTGCCTTAACACCCGCATCAGCAACAACAGTAAATGGTTCATTTAGGGTCCTAGCAACATTCAGTGAAAATGTCACCGGGTTTGATAATACTGATATCACCCTCGCCAATGCGAATGTCAGTAACTTTGTCACAGTTGACGGCAAAACCTACACCTTTGATGTCACACCGAATGCTGATGGCCCCGTCACAGTTGATGTACTTGGGGCTAAAGCTACTGATACTGCGGGTAATAATAATACCCCTGCAACTCAACTGGTTCGTAATGCTGATGTTACACGGCCAACTGTTGCCTTAACATCCGTATCACCGACAACAATCAATGCACCATTTTTAGTCACAGCAACTTTCAGTGAAAATGTCACAGGATTTATAGAAAGTGGCATTAATGTTACTAACGGTACGGTGAGCGGTTTTACAGGTAGCGGCACAACTTATAATTTTACCGTTACTCCGAATGCTGATGGTAATGTCACCGTTAATGTACCGGAGGCTCAAGCGAGGGATTCTGCGAGTAATAACAATACCGCTGCCACTCAACTGACTCGTACCGCTGATTTTACACCGCCCACTGTTGCCTTAACATCAACTTCACCGACAACCATCAATGCACCATTTTTAGTCACAGCAACTTTCAGTGAAAATGTTACAGGATTTAGTTCGAGTGGGATTAATGTTACTAACGGTATGGTGAGCGGTTTTACAGGTAGCGGCACGACTTATAATTTTACAGTCACACCGAATGCTGATGGTAATGTCACCGTTGATGTACCGGAGGCTCAAGCGAGGGATTCTGCGAGTAATAACAATACCGCTGCCACTCAACTGACTCGTACCGCTGATTTTACACCGCCAACTGTTGCCTTAACATCAACTTCACCGACAACAATCAATGCACCATTTTTAGTCACAGCAACTTTCAGTGAAAATGTTACAGGATTTAGTTCGAGTGGCATTAATGTTACTAACGGTACGGTGAGCGGTTTTACAGGTAGCGGCACGACTTATAATTTTACAGTCACACCGAATGCTGATGGTAATGTCACCGTTGATGTACCGGAGGCAACAGCTACTGATACTGCGAGTAATAACAATACCGCTGCCACTCAACTGACTCGTACTGCTGATGTTACCGCACCTACTGCTAGTTTGGGTGACCTT
>NZ_JAUBVJ010000186.1:0-4346 GCF_036702785.1 Microcoleus sp. AR_TQ3_B6
ACTGGTAGAGTCGATGGCTGGTATTACCCAGCGCACCTCTCTGTTAGAACCGGACGTGCGGGTTTCCCTGCATCCGGCTCCCGATATTCTTAAGGGATAACCCTTTTGCTCATGTGGATATAATCGTGACAGGACTCATGAATAGCAATCAGGTTTTTTACTTTCCAGTTGCTGTGATTCCCATCAATGTGGTGGAGGTGTAACCGTTCTTCGCTTGTACACTTTAAGCCACAATGACCACAGGTATGGTTTTGCCGTTTTAAGGCTTTAGAGGTGTTGTCGTCGTATAACTTACTATTGCGTTCGCTCCAGTAAGTTATGTCACCGTCGTAAGGTGATTTAGTTCCTATGACATTGTTATGACGATTTTCGGAGTACGAAACTGTTGGGAATGCCTTGTCTAGTAATTTCTTAGCAGAGTGGCGGTCTTGCTTGGTTTCTTTATTAAACACCTTATATGTTCTGTATTGTGTGTGATACAGCGAAAATCGTGAACCATCCATTTTACAGAATTTATGGTAGTTTCTCCATCCTCTAACTATTGGTGCTAACTTTTCAGCTTTCACCTTAGAACCATAATTCGAGTTATTGACGATAGCTTTTACCTTCTGACGGAACTTTTTAAAATTGTCCACTGAGGGAGTGCTTCTAAATTTACCGTTGCGCAAGCACTTTGAAATGCCAACCAAGGAAGTCAAATCCATCTGTCGCAGCGCTTACTTTTGTCTTTTTTTCGCTTACTTTCATTCCTCTTTCGGCTAAGAATTGGCTAATATCTTCAAGTATCTTTTCTGCATTGTCTTCGGGTCGAAGTACGATTACCATGTCGTCCGCGTAGCGGATTGATTGATACACTATTTCCTTTTGAGAGGTGTTTTGTGTAATCCGTTTTCTTTTATTTCTATGGTATCTATGGATACTTTCGATTCCATTGAGGACAATGTTTGCTAACAAAGGACTAATCACACCACCCTGGGGTGTACCTTGGAATGAAAATTCAGGATTGACTCCGGTTTTTAAGCATCGGAATATACCTGCTTTAGTGCCTTTAGGGGCAATAAGGTTTTCCATAATTGTAGTATGGCTTATCCTATCGAAGCACTTTTCAATATCGAGTTCTATAACCCGTTTATTGATTCCATTGGCATCAGATTTTAAGTTTTGAAACAAGATTCTTTGGGCATCGTGTGCCGAGCGTCCTGGTCTAAAACCGTAACTGCGTTCATGGAATAGTGCTTCATGTGCGGGTTCTATTGCGTATTTTGCGAGACATTGCCACGCTCTGTCGGCAATAGTGGGAATTTTCAGCATCCGTGTAGAACCATCCTTCTTAGGAATTGGGATAGAGCGTAACTTTTGGTGTATCCAATTGTTACCGGACGTTTTCAGCAGTGCCTCTAGTTCAAACCGTTCCTTGAAGGTAAGGGACTTTTTGCCGTCAATTCCTGCCGTTTTCTTTCCCGTATTTAGCTGTGATACTTGACGAATTGCCAAAAGTCTAGCCGCTTTGGATTTCAGAATAAGCTTTTGAAGTGACAGAGCTTTGCGCTTGTTTCCTTCTCGAATAGCTTTGAACACTCTACATTGCAGGCGAAATAAATCGCGTCGAAATTTCTTCCAATTTAGATTTTTCCAAGATTCACTAGCCTCGTGACTGTGGTGGAGTCGAGGGGGAGTATTATCTCCCGCCCCTCTCCGTTAGATCCGGACGTGCGCCTTTTAGTGCATCCGGCTCCCGATAATGTAAGGCTTAGCCTTTGCTCATGTGGAGGTAATCGTGGCAGCTCTCATGGATTGCTACCAGATTACTAGGCTTCCAGTTGTTGTGGTTGCCGTCAATGTGGTGAAGATGCACCCGTTCGTCATCGTTGAATTTAAGCCCACATTGCCCACATGAATGATGCTGTCTTTTAAGTGTTCTGGCTGTGGCTCCGTCGTATTTATCGGAGTTTCTCTTGCTCCAGTAGATGGTGTCGCCGTCGAAGGGGCTTTTATCTCCCTTGACATTGACGTGCTTATTTTCTGAGTAGGGAACGCTTGGGAAAGCCTTATCGATTAAGGCATCAACCTGATAACGGTTAAGTTTTCGTTCTCTACTGAAAACCTTCCATGCTCTGTGGCGTGTGTGCCACAGCGAGAAACGAGAACCCTCCATTTTGCAATAGCGGTGGTAGTTTCTCCATCCCCTGATGATAGGAGCCAATTTTTCAGCCTTGACTTCAGCACCATAATTCGAGTTGTTGACGATGTGTTTGACTTTGGTTTGGAACGCTTTGAAGTTTTCTTCAGAAGGAATACTTCTAAACTTTCCATTTTCTTGCACCCTAAAATTCCATCCAAGAAAGTCAAATCCATCTGTCGAGGCTACCAGTTTTGTTTTGGAGGCTTTAACGTTCAACCCCCATAGTGCTAGGAATTCTTCCACCTTAGTTAGGACTTTGGCGGCGTCGTCGTTTGGCTTGAGAATAAACACCATGTCATCGGCATATCTTACCGATTGATGAATGTCTTCTATTCCGTCAAGTGCTATGTTGGCTAGTAGCGGGCTAATGACTCCGCCTTGAGGTGTACCTTGGTCAGGGAAGTCTGGACTAATTCCAGACTTCAGGCATTTCCACAATCCAGTCTTAATAGACTGGGGCGCTATTATTTTGCTCATTAGCATACTATGGTTGATGCGGTCGAAACATTTCTCAATATCTAGCTCCAGAATTCTCTTTGCTTTGCCTCCATGATTGGATTGCAAATTTATGAAGAGTACCTTCTGGGCATCGTGCGCCGAGCGTCCAGGTCTAAAACCATAGCTTCGTGCATGAAATAATGCTTCGTGTGCTGGTTCGATGGCGTACTTGGCGAGACATTGCCAAGCTCTATCTGAGATTGTGGGAACTTTCAGAATTCGCTTAGTACCATCCTTTTTTGGGATTGGAATTTCTCTAAGTCCTTGATGTTCCCAGTGACGCACCTTGTTCTTTAGAATCTCGTTCAGTTCAAAGCGTTCTTTGGCACTAAGACTTGCTTTACCATCTACGCCAGCAGTTTTCTTACCCTGATTGAGTTGTGTCACTTGACGAATTGCCAGCAACCTAGCGCTTTGGCTTCTCAGTATTAGCTTTTGAAGCTTTCTGGCTCGTGCCTTGTCTCCAACTTGAATAGCTTTCCACAATCTGACTTGTAGGCGAAATAAGTTGCGCCGGAACTTCTTCCAATGCAATGTCTTCCATGATTCGCTAGTTATTACACTGCGTCCAACCATACTCTACTTACCTTCTTGTGTTCTGATTACCTCAGCGAAATTACTCGCTGTCCTACCCGATGCCTAAGAGTTCCGTGTCCTGTCTCACCTACTGGAGTTTCGACCTGCTCCAGACTCAAACATCGTTTTTATTCGTTCCTCTTCCCGATTGGCTGACGATTTAGGGCGGTTCAATTTGCCTACTCTCTTCTCAGGGTTGCTCCTGTTTTAGACAGAACGAAGCGAGAGTTTCGAGAGTGAAGTCCACATTGTTTGTTCAGATTGTGGCTTGCATGAAAGACACTTTTCCAGAACCTATTTACCCATGTCGTCTCCCCATTAACGCCAGTGCGCCTATCTGTTTTGGCTCTGATTGCGTCCTGTTTCCAGCTTCACTCTGTAAGATTCCAGGCTTACTCGGTGTGGACAGGTTGGGAGTCACATCACCCTAGATGGACGGGACTTAAACCCGTATCTTGGAAGAAGTTATGAGGGATAAAGCACCCTTTCCCTCACCTCAGCTTATGTATTCGGCTGAGAACGAATCGCACGCCTAATCATGCTCTGACTCCGTTAAGTGTTTTCTGAATACCTCAGCGAAATTACTCGCTGTCCTACCCGAATCAAAGGATTTCCGTATCTCGTCTTACCTACCTGGGATTCGACCGTCCCAAGACTTTTGATTCGTTTTTATTCGTTCCCTCAGATGATTGATTGTTCCATTAGGTGTAGCCAATTTAACCATCAGAAACCCTGGATTCATGTTGCTATTAAGCTCAAGGATGCAGCGGGTTTTTAACTCTGATGAAGTCGGGGTGTTTCGACATTTATGCCCCGCTTTTCTTTGGGTTACTTTTCTAGGCTCGATTTCACCTTAGAAACTCCCTGTTAGCGCCAGTGTCAACCCATAACAGTTGTCTGATTGCGCCTTCCAGCTTCACTCTGTAAGAATCGAGCTTACTCGGTGTGGGCAGATAAGGAGTCACGCTTGAATCTAGCGGATAGGACTTTCACCTATATCAATCTGAGAGTTCAACCCAAGGGGGGTTGGATTGGCTATTGACGGACTGATTACCGTGATTCCCCAATCAACGAATCGCACGAGCTTTAA